>NZ_AUTO01000032.1:0-10036 GCF_000498055.1 Pseudoalteromonas sp. TB51 | reverse complement strand
CCCGCAGCAGATACAACCACGCAATCGCCAGGCTGTGTGTGGCCAATAATTATTTTTGCCACACTTTGATAGCGCTCGCCCGAGCTTAAGCTCGAGCCGCCAAATTTATGTACACTTTTTACCATACTCAATCACCACAAAGCTGGATGAGCAGCCTGCTGCTTTACATCACCATTGGCATTGCCCGCAGCTTTACCAACACGCCCTACATTTTTATTTTGCCCAGGTTTAACTAGGTTAAATACACGTTCAAAATCAGCCAGTAGGTCTTCTATATCTTCAATACCGACCGAAATACGAATTAGCGTATCGCCCACACCCGCCTCTAAACGTGCTTGAGCTTCCATACCTGCGTGAGTCATGGTCGCAGGATGACAAATTAAACTCTCAACCCCACCTAACGATTCTGCTAAGCTAAATTCTTTAAGGCTTGTTAAAAACGCCGCAGCATCATTCACATCGCCTTTAATATCAAAACTAACCATACCACCAAACCCAAGCTGTTGGGCTTTAGCAAGCGCATGTTGAGGATGCGATTCAAGGCCTGGGTAGTAAACTTGGCTAACATACTCAGAGCTTTCTAGGTATTTAGCAATTGCCAGGGCATTTTCTTGGTGCTGTTTTAAACGCACATTTAAAGTACGTAAACCACGTAACGTTAAATAGCTATCAAATGGTGCGCCGGTAATACCAATGTTATTGGCCCACCAAGCAAGCTCATCACCAAGCTCTTGTGTTGCAGCAACAACTGCACCGCCTACAACATCAGAATGGCCGTTTATATATTTAGTGGTTGAGTGCACAACAATATCTACGCCAAACTTAATTGGGTTTTGTAATGCCGGTGATAAAAAGGTGTTATCGGCGGCCACTAATGCACCGCACTGTTTTGCTATATCCGTCACGGCTTTAATATCCGTTAGGCGCAGCACAGGGTTACTTGGTGTTTCTATCCAAATTAATTTAGGTTTAATGGTTAAAATTTGTTCTAGGCTTTCTGGTTTAGTTAAATCAAGCACTTTAAGTTTAAGCAAGCCGCGCTTTTCTAACGACGTAAATAAACGGTAGCTGCCGCCATAACAATCGTGAGGAATAACCAATGTATCATCGTTATTTAATAACTGTGTGGCTAAGTGCACTGCTGCCATGCCCGTAGCAGTAATAATTCCGCGTGCGCCACCTTCAAGCTCTGCTAGAGTGTCAGCTAAAATATCGCGATTAGGATTACCACTGCGCCCATAGTCGTATGCGCGCTTAGTATCAAAATCGGCAAACGAATAAGTCGTCGATAAATAAATTGGCGGTACAACGGCGCCATGATGTTTATCGGCATCAACCCCATTTCGTACAGCAATGGTTGCTTTGTTTTTTTCGCTCATATTCGTCACCTGATTAATTTGGATGTTTAGACGTCTAAAAGAGTAAGTTATCCATTATAATAAGTCAAAGCTTTTAAAGCTCTAGATGGCTAAAAATAACAGACGCGTAAAACTTCAAGAAAGCTGTATTTACTATTACAGCCAGCTTATTAAGATAGATTGCTATCTATTATTTGACTATCTTTTTTAAAACGATAGAATTTCACGCATATTTACACGCTTTTTACGCCGTGTGAGAAATTAATAATCTGAGGCAACGATACATCTTATGGCTAAATGGAATGGTGAGTATATTCACCCATACGCAGAACACGGGAAAAAATCAGAGCAAGTTAAAAAGATCACCGTTTCGATCCCGCTAAATGTATTAAAAGTATTAACTGATGAGCGTACACGTCGTCAAATAAACAACCTGCGTCATGCAACAAACAGCGAGTTACTATGCGAAGCGTTTTTGCATGCTTTTACAGGCCAGCCATTACCTAATGATGATGACCTACGTAAAGATAACGCAGAAAAAGTACCTGAAGAAGTTAAAAAAATAATGCAAGAAATGGGTTTAGAAGTGCCTATTTTAGACGAAGAATAAAACGTCTTTTTAAACAAAAAAACCTCAGCATGCTGAGGTTTTTTTGTTTAAGCGCTATATATTACGCCATATAATTTTCCGGTAAGTCAATTTGTGCCACGCCCGATTCAACAGCAGCAATAGCAACCGCCTTGGCTATACGTGGTAATAAACGCGGGTCCATCGGTTTAGGAATAATGTAATCAGCACCAAATTCGAGCTTTTCTACACCCGCTGCTTTTAATACTTGCTCAGGCACTGGCTCTTTAGCAATACTACGAATAGCTTCAACAGCGGCTATTTTCATTTCATCGTTAATTGCGCTTGCACGTACATCAAGTGCACCACGGAAAATAAACGGGAAACATAAAACATTATTAACTTGGTTAGGGAAGTCAGAACGCCCTGTTGCCATAATTAAGTCTTTACGTGCACTGTGCGCAAGCTCAGGTGCAATTTCAGGATCTGGGTTTGAACATGCAAACACCACTGGCTTATCGGCCATTAGTTTTAGATCTTCAGGTGCAAGCAAGTTAGGACCCGATACACCTACAAACACATCAGCATCAGCAATTACATCTTGTAGAGTACGTTTATCTGTATTGTTAGCAAAAAGCTGTTTGTATTCGTTTAAGTCATCGCGGCGAGTATGAATAACCCCTTTGCGGTCTAACATATAAATATGTTCGCGCAGTGCACCACACTTAATTAACAGCTCCATACAAGCAACCGCTGCAGCGCCTGCACCTAAACATACAATAATGGCATCTTCTATTGATTTGCCCTGCACTTCTAAGGCGTTAAGCATACCTGCCGCAGTTACAATAGCGGTACCGTGTTGGTCATCATGAAAAACCGGAATACTGCAACGCTCAATAAGTGCTTTTTCAATTTCAAAACACTCTGGCGCTTTAATATCTTCTAAGTTAATACCACCAAACGTGTCGGCAATATTAGCCACTGTATTTATAAAGTCTTCGGTGGTGCGATGCTTAACTTCAATATCAATAGAATCTAAGCCAGCAAAACGTTTAAATAAAAGCGCCTTACCTTCCATAACAGGTTTAGAGGCTAATGGCCCTAAATTACCCAAACCTAAAATTGCCGTACCATTACTGATCACCGCAACCATATTACCTTTACCGGTATATTTATATGCATTGGCTGGGTCTGCTGCAATTTCGCGCACAGGCTCTGCAACACCGGGGCTGTATGCTAATGCTAAGTCTTGCACCGTTTCGGCTGGTTTTGTTAGCTCAATGCTGATTTTGCCTGGAACGGGGTGAGAGTGGTAGTGTAATGCTTGTTCACGAAAATCTGACATAACGCGATGGTATCCTGCAATTTAAGTTAAGTGAGAGGGAGTATGGGGCTAAGATACTCTTATTATTTTTAAATTCCAAGCAATATCAGGTCTATCCTGTTATATGCTATATCCGTTAATTTTAAGTGATTTATCAGCAACTTCGCTAAAAGTTATCAATATTAAACAAATAAAAATTCATTCAAAAAGTGCTTTTTGAGGTTCATTTTGCCCTGCCAATATTTTTGTAAAATAGCAGAATAGTAAAATAGTAAAATGCACCAATATAGCGCGTTTATCACCGTTAAAAACAAATATCGCCACGATAAGCACTTTTAGCAGCTTGGTTAAAAATTAACGTATAAAAAATATAGAGAAGAATTGTGAGTTTGTCTGCAAAGGTTTATGCATATTCAGAATAAGAACAGGAAATAGTTATGCACACGTAGTACGGCAATAATCGGTGGTTTTTCAGTAAAAATAATGAATTTTAGGCACAAAAAAAGCACCCGAAGGTGCTTTTTTTACTAAACAGCAATAATTACTTCTTGCTGCTAAGTGCACCGAAGCGCTTGTTGAAGCGATCAACACGGCCGCCAGTGTCTAAAATCTTTTGTTTACCAGTGTAAAACGGGTGACACGCAGAACATACGTCTAGGTGAATGTCTTTACAAAGAGTAGAACGAGTTTCGAATTTGTTTCCGCATGAACATGTTGCAGAAATTGCTTCGTACTTAGGGTGAATACCTTCTTTCATAGGAACCTCTAGTTAAGGCCGCATCGCTCTCCAAACCCGAAGTCTGGCACCATACGTCGTTAAAACAAATTTATAGGCCGCGGATTTTATCCAACTAGCTTGCCCCGCACAAGCTTTAATTACGCTTTTTGCCAAAAAAGTAACCAACCAGCGCTACCGCATCCATTTGTATGTAGGTTTTTAGCCTTATTTTTAGTACATTAAGCTATTACCCTTTATCACATGAGTTGTTATGCGTTTTGTTGAAGTTGCTATTAAAGTTCCGTTACCACGCACCTTTGATTATAAAATAGATGAACAACTCATCTCGCCCTCGGCGCCTATTATGCCAGGGATGCGTGTTTTAGTGCCTTTTGGCAATCAAAAGAAAGTAGCGGTTGTTCTTGCTCTTAAAACGCATACCGACGTGCCCGATAACAAAATTAAAGCGGTTACTGAGGTTATTGACCAAACCCCTATTTTATCATCACAGCATTTAGAACTGCTTAGCTTTACTGCACGCTATTATTGCTATCCGCTCGGCGAAACCATACACATTGCGCTGCCAGGTGCGCTTCGCCAAGGTGAAAACCCAGATAAAACCAGCATTAACATGATTAGCCTTACCGAAAAAGGCGCAAAGGTTCCATCATTAAAAGCGAAAACTCAGCTAAATTTATTAAAGCAACTCGCGCAATCGGGTAAGTCGTCGATAACCGAGCTAAAAGCGCTCGGCTTTAGTAAAAAAACAATAGATGCCTTAATAGATAAAGAGCTTATAACCCAAAGCATTGAGCATGATAATCAATGGCAAAGCGTTGCGCCCACAGTCGGCACCAAGCCAGTACTAAATAAAGAGCAAGCCGTAGCGTGCACTACAATAAATCAAAGTGTTGGCTTTAAGAGCTTTTTATTAGAAGGTGTGACAGGCAGTGGTAAAACCGAAGTGTATTTACAATGCCTAGAAGAAGTCCTTAAACGTGGCGAGCAAGCCTTAGTGCTGGTGCCTGAAATAGGCTTAACACCACAAACTGTTAACCGATTTCGTCGTCGCTTTCCCGATACGCCAATTATGCTATGGCACTCTGCCCTATCCGATAACGAACGCTTGCAAACATGGCGTTTTTGCGAAAAAGGCAGCTGCGCAATTGTAATAGGTACCCGTTCGAGTATTTTTCTACCTTTTTTAAAGTTAGGAATGATAGTGGTTGATGAAGAGCATGACTCTTCATTTAAACAGCAGGATACTTTACGCTACCACGCACGCGATTTAGCCGCTTATCGGGCATTTCAGCACAAAATACCGCTTATTTTAGGCAGTGCCACCCCTGCGCTCGAAACACTGCACAAAGCTATAAACAACAAATACCAACTTTTAAGCCTTACAGAGCGCGCACAAACTGCGACCGATAATCAGTTTATGTTGCTCGATATGAAAGGCCAGCCCGACCAAGCGGGTATTGCACACGCAAGCCTTGCCACTATGCGCCAACATTTAAACCGTGGTAAACAAGTTATGGTGTTTTTAAATCGTCGTGGCTTTTCTCCTACGCTAATTTGTCACGAATGCGGGTGGCTGAGTGAGTGTAATCGCTGTAGCACCAGCGCAACCTTTCATAAAGCCATTGGCCAAATGATTTGCCACCACTGTGGTGAGCAACACCCAGTACCTCACCAGTGTCCTGATTGCGGTAGCACACAAATTTTTCCTAACGGTAAAGGCACCGAACAAATTGAAGAATTTTTATCGAGTGAATTCCCCGATACACCCGTAACCCGCATCGACCGCGATTCAACCCGCCGTAAAGGGAGCTTAGAAAAAGCCTTAGAGGAGATAAACCAAGGCGGGGCGCGTATTTTAGTGGGCACACAAATGTTGGCTAAAGGTCATCATTTTGCCGATGTTAGCTTAGTGCTTATATTAGATGTAGATAGCGGCTTGTACTCGTGCGATTTTAGAGCCACAGAGCATTTAGCCCAGCTGGTAACTCAAGTTGCTGGGCGCGCGGGTCGCTCTGGTGAGCCAGGCCAAGTATTACTGCAAACCCACTTTCCTGAACACCCTTTATTGCAAGACTTAGTAAATAATGGCTACCAAGATTTTGCCCGTTTTGCTCTAAGTGAGCGTGATGATGCCGACCTTCCACCCATTACCAATATGGCTATAGTTAGAGCACAAGGGCACAGTATTAAGCTCGTTGTCGATTTTTTGACGGATTTGGTTCCTGTTAACGGTGTATCTGGTATACAATTGCTCGGTCCAATTCCTGCCCCACTAGAAAGAGTGGCGGGTATGTACCGGTTTCAATTGCATATTCAAGCGCAAGACCGCAAAGTATTGCATCAGTATCTTGCGCAAATGGTCGACTATTTAAGCACCAGCAAACTTGCACAAAAAGTGCGTTGGAGCCTTGATGTTGACCCTATAGACATGATTTAGGTTAAAGCCAAATGGCACAGCACGATTATATTAATAAAAAACCAGCGGGTAGAAAAAACACCAAGCAAGCCCCTGCTAAAAAACCATTTCCTATACTTTTAGTTGTTATTACAGTTTTGCTTGTAGGCGGCTTTGCTTACGGCTTATGGTTTATTAAAAATAACGCCGACCCTGAGCTTGTTGAGCAGCAGGCGCACCCTAAAACACCTGAAAAAGTAGAAATAGCTAAACCTCGCGCCCCTAAGTTCATTGAAGAAATTAAAGAGCACGAGATCCAAGTTGAAGTAAGAGAAATTGAGCAAAAAGGCCCCTATGTTATGCAGTGTGGGTCGTTTAGAACACACGCACAAGCCGAAACCCTCAAAGCTAAAATTGCCTTTGCGGGCTTAATTTCTGAAATTAAAAAGACCACAGGTGCTAATGGTGTTTGGTATAAAGTGCGTTTAGGCCCTTATAAAACAAAGCGCCAAGCCGAAAGCGACAAAAACAAACTCAAGCGAGTGCATGTTGTTAGCTGCGGAATTTGGGGCTGGACTTGAAATTAGTCCATTCACCCATATAACCTCATCATAATCGTTTTTTACAAGCTGCCCCCGCAGCTTGATGATGAGGAATAACATGACCACTATCGTAAGTGTACGCCGCGACAATAAAGTAGTAATTGGTGGCGACGGCCAAGTTTCACTTGGTAATACCGTAATGAAGGGCAACGCCCGTAAAGTTCGACGCCTTTATAATGGCAAAGTAATTGCTGGTTTTGCCGGCGGTACTGCTGATGCCTTTACCCTTTTCGAACGCTTTGAAAGCAAACTAGAAATGCACCAAGGTAACCTCACTAAAGCCGCTGTAGAAATGGCCAAAGACTGGCGTAGCGACAGAGCTTTACGCAAGCTTGAGGCACTCCTTGCGGTTGCAGATGAAACTGCTTCACTAATTATCACCGGCAATGGTGATGTAGTGCAGCCAGAAAACGATTTAATTGCCATTGGTAGCGGTGGTAACTTTGCTCAATCAGCAGCCACTGCCCTATTAGAAAACACCGATTTAAGCGCTCGCGATATCGTAGAAAAAAGCCTGACCATTGCTGGCAACATCTGTGTATTTACCAACAACTTCCAAACAATCGAAGAATTATAATAGGACCCATTATGTCTGCTATGACCCCAAGAGAAATTGTACACGAGTTAGATCAGCATATTATTGGTCAAGCTAATGCTAAAAAAGCCGTGGCTATTGCCCTGCGTAATCGCTGGCGCCGTATGCAACTAAACGATGACTTACGCAGCGAAGTAACCCCTAAAAACATTTTAATGATTGGCCCAACCGGTGTCGGTAAAACTGAAATTGCCCGCCGTTTAGCTAAACTCGCTAATGCGCCTTTTATTAAAGTAGAGGCGACTAAATTTACTGAAGTGGGTTATGTTGGTAAAGAAGTAGAGACTATCATTCGCGATTTAGTTGATGTATCAATTAAAATGACCCGCGAGCAACAAACTAAAAAGTTTAAACACCGTGCAGAAGAAGCAGCAGAAGAGCGTATTTTAGATGCACTTTTACCACCGGCTAAAGATCAATACGGTGAAACACAGCGCGATGACAACTCATCTACTCGTCAAACATTCCGTAAAAAATTACGCGAAGGTCTGCTTGATGATAAAGAAATAGAAATAGATCTAGCGCAAGCACAGCCAAATGTAGAGATTATGGCGCCTCCTGGTATGGAAGATATGACCAACCAGCTGCAAAGCATGTTCCAAAACATGGGTGGCGACAAACGTACTAAGCGTAAGTTAAAAATTAAAGAAGCCTTTAAGTTATTAACCGAAGAAGAAGCCGCTAAATTAGTTAACCCTGAAGAGCTAAAAGAGCAGGCTATTTTTGCAGTAGAGCAAAACGGCATTGTGTTTATTGATGAAATAGACAAAATTTGTAAGCGTGGCGATTCGTCAGGCCCAGATGTTAGCCGTGAAGGTGTACAACGCGACCTACTTCCATTAATTGAAGGCTCAACCGTTAATACTAAGCACGGTATGGTGAAAACAGACCACATGCTATTTATTGCATCAGGTGCGTTCCAAATGGCTAAACCATCAGACATGATCCCTGAGCTACAAGGTCGTTTACCTATTCGTGTAGAGCTTGAAGCACTAAGTGCTAATGACTTTAAACGAATTCTTACCGAGCCACATGCTTCACTTACTGAGCAGCAACGTGAATTGCTTAAAACTGAGCAAGTAAATGTTGAGTTTAACGATGATGCAATAGAGCGCATTGCTAAAGCCGCTTGGCAGGTTAACGAGAAAACCGAAAACATTGGTGCTCGTCGCTTACATACGGTAATGGAAAAGCTAATGGAAGAAATTTCATACGATGCATCTGAACAAGCTGGCTCTACCCTTACTATTGACGCCGCTTATGTAGAAAAACATTTAGGCGCATTAGTTGAAGATGAAGATTTAAGCCGCTTTATTTTATAAGGTAGGCAAAAATACTATACTAAAAGCCTCCATATTGGGGGCTTTTTAATGGGATATATAAAATGAAACACGTAACAAAAGTGCATTATCATAGCGTGAGTAAAAACCTAGATGTTTACTTTGATGATGACAGTATGGCTGTATTTAGCTGCGAGTTTTTACGCGTTCACTCTCCCTCGGCCGAAGTGCAAGGGCATGGTGCAGAGCCAATGAAGTTGGTACTTAATAAACAACATGTTGGTATAAAAAAGATTGTACCGGTGGGGCATTACGCACTGAGATTAGACTTTGATGATGGCCATAACAGCGGGCTATTTAGCTGGAGCTACTTTGAAACACTACAAGCGCAGCACGAAACCTTGTGGGATAAATACCAAGCGCGTCTTGCCGAGCACGAACAAAACAAAGATAGCGTACCAATAAAGTTTGTTCCCTAAACCTTATTGGCTTTTTAAACGCTACACTGTATTACACTTTAAACTTATCAATAGCCGCAAATAATACGCGCGCTTGTTCAGAGACTTCTTCACTGGTTTGCGCATTATTAACTGCATGCTCAGAGGCATCTTGGGCAATGTCTCTAATGCGTACTACATTTTTGTTCACCTCTGATGCCACCTGACTTTGCTCATCAATAGCAACGGCAATTTGAGTGCTCATTTCCATTATGGTTTGCACATCTTCGGTAATAGCACCGAGTAAATCACCCGCTTTAATAGCTTGTGAAGCACTTTCATCACCTTGCGAGCGACATTGATGCATAATACTTACTACCTCTTGCGTGCGCTGCTGAAGCGTATTAATAATGCCTTCAATTTCACTGGTAGACTCTTGTGTACGTTGCGCAAGCGAGCGTACTTCATCCGCTACAACAGCAAAGCCTCGCCCTTGCTCACCAGCACGAGCGGCTTCTATCGCGGCATTCAATGCAAGTAAATTGGTTTGCTCTGCAATGCCTCTGATTACATCGAGCACTGAGCCTATGGTTTCACCGTCTTTTTCAAGTTGCGATACCACACTTGATGCGTTACCTAACGACGAAGATAAATCGCGTATCTGCTTAACCGTAGAGTCTACTTCATTTCGCCCTTGCTGCGCGCTTAAATTGGTTGACTCTGCTTTTTTAGCGGCAG
>NZ_AUTO01000031.1:0-1163 GCF_000498055.1 Pseudoalteromonas sp. TB51 | reverse complement strand
CTTGTATCAGCCATTACAGCAGCTGAGCAAGTTAATAAAGAGCCAAGAGCGATGGTTTTGATAAGTGAGCTTTTCATGATTATATTCCTGTTGAGTTAGTCGTGCTTGATGCCGACAATTCAACTTTAGAGAATTAACACAAAACCGACAAACGATTAAAACAAAACCAATAAGTGAAGAAAATTAACTTATAGACTTTAGTCTAATGGAGAATTACTAATTTACGGCAATTGGTATTTATACAATCAGTAACCGAACCCGCTCTTTACTTAGTGCGTTCAAGTAGCTTAACTTTTCCATAACAGCTTCAAACTTAAAGCCTATGTCTGCAGCATCATTTATCCACCAAACCAGCTGTTAAAGCACCAAGTGCTTAGCAAATTTGCGTTTGATTTACTTTGGACCGGTAATAACTATTTGCAAAAAGGTTAGCAAGCCATGGGCTATAAAGGCGCGCCCCCTTACTTTTAATTCGTGATTGTGGATTGGAACAAAACTCAAACTTGACGTATTACTACAAAGTTCCATAACATCATTTATCACCCAAACCTATAAACTCCCTCGCCCATATGCCATAATCTAAATAATTCATTATTTTAGTAACTTGGCGCATATTTAGGCGTTTTTAAGTTAACTACTCAGGGTTTTCAGCATGGCATATCAAGAGCAAAATCAAGCAACAATCTATTGGCACGATTATGAGACCTGGGGGGCGAGCCCTCAAAAAGATAAGCCGAGCCAGTTTGCGGGAATTCGTACCGATCTTGATTTAAATATAATTGGCGAGCCGCTTATTGAATATTGTAAGCCGCAAGCGGATTACTTGCCTCACCCTGAGGCATGTTTAATCACGGGTATTACGCCACAAGTGGCGATGCAAAAAGGTTTGGTTGAGGCTGAGTTTATAGCCAAAATTCACGCTGAATTTAGTGCGCCAAACACCTGTGTGGCTGGTTATAACAGTATTCGCTTTGATGATGAAGTAAGCCGTTATAGCTTTTACCGTAACTTTTACGACCCGTACGAGCGCGAATATAAAAATAATAACAGCCGCTGGGATATTATTGATTTAGTACGTGCATGTTATGCGCTGCGCCCTGAGGGCATTGAATGGCCGTTAAAAGAAGACGGCAGCCCGAGCTTTAAGCTTGAACATTTAACGG
>NZ_AUTO01000030.1:0-1353 GCF_000498055.1 Pseudoalteromonas sp. TB51 | reverse complement strand
GAAAGTAGGACATTGCCAGGCTCCAAATAAGAGAAACCCGTTACAGCGATGTAACGGGTTTTTTGCTGTCTGGGATTTAATAAATAGCCAGACCCATGGCTAACTCATCAGAGAAGTAAAACAGCTCGAAAGCGTGCACCGCATAAGGCCGCCCCGACGCAATAATAATGTAGCATTTGCTATGTGACTCTCTACCGCTGTGGGCACTACGACATTGCCAGGCTTCAAATACAAGAAAGCCCGACTCGAAAGAGCCGGGCTTTTTTACGTCCGCAGAAAAGTTAAATGCGGACAATTAATGCACACTCATCTACTTCTAGAATGTAGGTCGAGTGAGCGGAGCGACACCCGACGCTAAAAAACATCGATTTATAGTGTTCTTATCTCACGAGCTGGATTACCAGCAACAGCAGTATCCGCCTCTACATTTTTAGTTACTACAGAACCCGCACCAATAACACTGTTATCCTCAATGCATACGCCCGCTAAAATAATTGCACCTGCGCCAATCCATACGTTGTTGCCTATTGTAATAGGAGCAGTAAAGTTTTCTTTATTCAGTCGCTGTGTAGGGTTAACAGCATGGGATACAGTCAATAGCTGAACATTGGGGCCAATTAAACAGTCATCCCCAATGCTGATAGCTCCTTCACTAATTGGGGCATCTAATACCGTACAGTTAATGTTTATGAAGCTACGATCACCAATCGTTATTTGATTACCATAATCGCAATGAAAACCTGATTCTATAATTACGCCTTCACCGCATTGAGCGAATAGCTCTTTAATGCGTTTTAAATTACCTTTACTCGGGCTTTTATTAAAGAGTCGGCATATTTCGCCTGTTTGTTTACGTAGGGCTAAAAGCTCTTTGTTTAAGCTATTAAATGGCTGCATTAAAGTTTCTTCGTTTAGTTAAGAGATGCTGTGACTATTTTACCTTTATTATTACTTGTTGAAAGCTGCTTTATTTTTACTCGTTCACTTGCCATTTAATTAGTTTCGTTTAGAATTACACATCTTTCGAAACGAAACTTAATCTACGAGCTTTATGACCAAACGAAACACCCAGCAACGCCGTCATTTAATACTTACTCAGGTAAATGAGCTAGGTGAAGTGGCTGTTGAAAAGCTCGCTGAGCAGTTTCAAACATCTGAAGTAACCATTCGTAAAGATTTAACCGCGCTTGAAAAAAGTGGTCTGTTACTGCGCCGTTACGGTGGTGCTATTGCACTGCCTAAAGAAATTGTAAGTGACGAAATAGACTCTAAGCGAAAAGTAGCAATAGCAAAGGCTGCTGCAGCACTTATAAAAGATCATAACCGCATTATTATTGATAGCGGGCGTACTAC
>NZ_AUTO01000029.1:0-6147 GCF_000498055.1 Pseudoalteromonas sp. TB51 | reverse complement strand
CTATCACTTGAAAACGAGCCAACACTTTTAATGACTGGCGGAACATGGGATCCGCATTCTGAGTCGTTTCAGGGGCAAGTTGCCGAAAACGTATTATGCTCTTATGACTTTGATCAGCTATTTATTGGTGCTGACGGCATAGATGTAAAACGTGGCACGACTACCTTTAATGAGTTAGTCGGTTTAAGCCAAGTTATGGCAAAAGCCGCCCGTGAAGTAATCGTTATGGTTGAATCAGATAAGATTGGCCGAAAAATACCAAATTTAGAGTTACCGTGGAAAATAGTAACCACCTTAATAACCGACACTGGCTTAGCAGATGATAAACGCAAAGCGATTGAGGCGTGTGGTGTAAAACTAATTTGTGCAGAGATTATTGATTAGTAACTACAAAGTGAGTTACTAGAATTAAAAAATTAATGGAGACACTATGTGTGGAATAGTTGGGGCAGTTGCAGAACGTCCAGTAAATAAAATTTTAGTTGAAGGCCTTAAACGTCTTGAATACCGTGGCTACGACTCAGCAGGCGTAGCATTGCTTGATGGCAACACACTTAATACTGTAAAAGCAGTCGGTAAAGTAGTTAACGTAGAAGCTGCACTTGAGAAAGCAGGCGTTAGCGGCCATACAGGTATTGCACACACTCGCTGGGCAACACACGGTAGCGTTACTGAAGAAAACGCTCACCCGCATGTATCAAACAACCAGCTAGCACTTGTGCATAACGGTATTATTGAAAACCATGCAAGCTTACGCGCATCACTTAAAGAAGAAGGCTACGAGTTCCTATCTGAAACCGATACCGAAGTAATGGTGCACTTAATTCATAAGCTTCGTAAGCAACACACTACGTTACTTGCATCTGTTCAAGCAGCGGTTAAGCAATTTGAAGGTGCGTTTGGTACCGTTGTATTTGATAAAGCAAACGACAACGAAATCATCGTAGCGCGCTCAGGTAGCCCACTTGTTATAGGTTTAGGCCTTGGCGAAAACTTTATTGCCTCTGATCAGCTAGCACTATTACCCGTTACTCGTAGCTTTATCTTTTTAGAAGAAGGCGACGTAGCCCGCATTACGCGTGATACAGTAGAAATTTTTGATGAAAATGGCGATGCTGTAGAGCGTGAAGTTGTTGAATCAAACATCACGCAAGATGCTTCAGGCAAAGGCGATTACCGCCACTACATGCTAAAAGAAATCTACGAGCAACCACTTGCGGTACGCAATACCCTTGAAGGACGTTTAAACGACGACCGTGTAGCAATTGATGCCTTTGGCGACAGCGCTCAGCAAATATTTAAAGATGTAAAACACGTACAAATTATTGCCTGTGGTACGTCATACCATTCAGGTATGGTTGCACGTTACTGGCTTGAGCAGTTTGCGGGTGTTAGCTGTAATGTAGAAATAGCTTCTGAATTTAGATACCGTCAGTCGTATGTACACGAAAACAGCCTACTTGTGACTATTTCTCAATCGGGTGAAACAGCCGATACGCTAGCTGCGTTACGCCTAGCTAAAGAGCAAGGTTACATGGCCTCAATGACTATTTGTAACGTACCTGGCTCATCGCTTGTACGCGAATCAGACCTAGCCTTTATGACTAAAGCCGGCGCTGAAATTGGTGTTGCTTCTACTAAAGCATTTACAACGCAATTAGTTGGTTTGTTAATGCTTACTGCGTCTATAGCTCAAGAAAAAGGCCTTGATCAAAGCGCCATTGTAAACGCTATAAAAGTACTTCCTGCTAAGCTTGAAGAAACATTACTACTGGCTGATGGCATTGCAGACCTTGCAGAAGAATTTGCCGACAAGCATCACTCACTGTTTTTAGGCCGTGGTTCGCAATACCCAATTGCAATGGAAGGTGCGCTTAAACTTAAAGAGATTTCATATATTCACGCAGAAGCCTACGCAGCGGGCGAGCTAAAGCATGGCCCACTTGCACTTATTGATGCCGACATGCCAATTATTGTTGTAGCACCAAACAATGAGCTATTAGAAAAGCTTAAATCAAACGTAGAAGAAGTACGCGCACGTGGCGGCATTATTTACGTATTCGCAGATAAAGATTCACACTTTGAGTCAGACGACACAATGCGTGTAATCAACGTAAACCACACTGACGACATTATTGCCCCAATTGTTTACACACTGCCATTACAGTTACTCTCGTACTACGTAGCGGTAATTAAAGGTACCGACGTTGACCAACCACGTAACTTAGCTAAATCGGTTACTGTTGAGTAAAATCAAAAGGTTGGTAATTACCTGTTGTGGGCGAACAATAAAGTTCAGAACTAAACAATAAAGTTTATAACTAATACATTAAAGTTTAGAACTAACACATTAAAGTTGAAAACTTTATAAATCCGGTTAAACTGAATAAAAGTTAACCGGATTTTTTTATGGCAAGATCAAAGTACGTCCTAACTGAAAAGCAAATCAACAAACGGATTAAGGATGGTCGTGGTGCCGGAAGGCTTTCTAATTACAAGCCATGGCTTTATGTCAATGAAGTACCTTCAGATGGTCGCTCCCAGCGTGTCTACTCTCACCTTACTGGCCGGATTCACCATGTGTTATCGGATCTTGAGTTCGCAGTGTTTCTTCTTTTAGATTATAACGTTGCTGTAACTGATATCCGTGAACAGTTCCCACTGAATAGAGATGACACCCTGAATATATCTAAGGAAGGTCAACTTTGGCATCCTTCGCAAGGAGGGATAAACCTTGTAATGTCTTCAGACTTTTTAGTCAATTTAAGCACCAAAAATCAGCCAAAGTTAGCTATCCAGGTAAAATATTCAGAGGCGCTAAAAGACCCTAGAACAATTGAAAAGCTAGAAATTGAGCGCCGATATTGGCAGCTCAAAAAGGTTCCTTTTTTCCTTGTAACAGAAAAAGAGATAGATAAGGTTGTCGTATCTAATATTGAATGGCTTTATGGAGTTAAAGGATACTTTGATGAAATTATCACTGACGAGTTGTTATTATTATTTGAAAATATGAAAACATATTTTAGTCGTTATCCTAATAGAAAAGTGGTCGACATATGTAAAGAGTATGATAATGCATATCAGCAAGAGTTAGGTAAGTCTTTATATGACATACGTTTAATGTGTGCTGCAAGGCTTATCACATTTGATATTCGTTATCCTTTTCACATTTTGACAGCAAAAGATATTACGTTTAGAAGCATGTCTTTATCTGAGAGGCGTACCTATGTGGCAAGTTAATGAAACTATCGCATTTGATGGTAAGCCCTATCGAGTGCTTTTTACTGAAAATAGCTATTTTTATTGGATTGTTCTTGATGAGAATAAAGGTTTACCAGAAAGAATTTACTTTGATGAATGTAATGTTTGGATTGACGAGGGACGTGTAGAAAAAATACCTGATCCATATGCTTATCTTCAGGCTGAATCTTGGGAACTAGAATCCAGTAATTACCTAGAAAGTCAAAAACATTATGAACTGATAAAACCTATTATTGATGGTGAGGGGGCGTTTAATAAGAGTACCCGAGCAAAAAGGATTAGCCATGCGATTGCTGTATCTGATAAAAGTAAATCGACTATTTATCGTTTAGTTAGACGTTATTGGCAAAGAGGTCAGATAAAAAATGCGCTTTTACCCGACTATAAGAACTCTGGGGCAGCAGGGAAAAGAAGAAATTTCACAAATACTAAAGCAGGTAGACCGCGTATTTATGGTATAGGTAAAGGTGAAGCCGTTAATGAAAATATTAGGAAGCAATTTCGAATTATCTGCGACAAGTATTTGATGAATGATAAAGGCTACTCAATTCGATATGCATACATCAAGTTTGGAAAGGCCTATAAGTTAAAATACCCTGATGTGGCTGAGCACGAAATTCCAACATTGCGACAGTTTCAATATTTTTACAAAACTGAATATACCAAATCTACTCAGATCATAAAGCAGACCCCAAAAGGTGAATACAATAAGGACATTCGACCGCTTCATGGAACAGCTACAGAGCAAGCTTTAGGACCAGGAAGCAGATATGAAATTGATGCTACCATCGCAGATATATATTTGGTAGATGATAACGATCCAAACAAAGTTATCGGAAGACCGACTATATATATGGTTATTGATGTTTTCAGCCGCATGGTTGCGGGATTTTATATTGGCTTTGATAACGCATCCTTCCCGGTGGCAATGAAAGCATTAATATCTAGTTTTAGTAGTAAAGTAGATATTTGCAAAAAATATGGCATAGATATTTCTGATGAACAGTGGCCATGTATAGGGATTCCAGATGTCTTACTTGCTGACCGCGGTGAATTAATGAGCCATCAAGCGAGCTACTTAGTTAATGGTATTAAAGTCCGGTTAGAAAGTGCTCCTCCACGTAGAGGGGATGCGAAAGGTATTGTTGAGAGATCATTTGGAGCTTTTCAGGTTAAATTTAAACCTTATATGCCAGGTGTCGTATCGGGTAATAAGGTTAAAAAGCACGGTGAAAAAGACTATAGAGTTGAGGCGGCGGTCGCAAAATCTGATTTTTTTGAAATTATACTCTACTCAATCCTTGCTCATAACTTGAATAAGCCAATGGAGAAATATGATCGTGCTCCTGACATGCCAGAAAGCATTCCTTCTATCCCAATTGAACTTTGGCGATGGGGACTTCAGCACCGTACTGGTAGTTTAAGAACAGTAGATACTGACATCGCTAAAATTTTGTTGTTACCTCGTGAAAAAGTAACTGTATCTGAATTAGGGGTAAAGTTGTGGGGAGTTGTATATACAGCAAAAGAAGTTATCCAAGCTGGGTGGATGCATCGCTCTACGGAAGTTACTAGACCAAAAAACCTTTATGCTGCCTATGATCTAGGCTCTGTTAATCATATATATCTATTTCCAGAAACAGGGAAAAATACTTTTTGGGTGTGTGATATTTCAACTAGAAGTAGAGAGTTCCGTGATATGACTTGGTACCAAGTTTGGGAACGACAAGCGGTGCAAAAACAAGTTTCAGCAGAGGCGAAATACCAGTATTCAGCTGTTGAAAGGGATTTTGATGATCTTCTCGAGAAGAAAATTAAAAAAGCTAAAAATAACCGTAAAGCCAGCACCTTGAGCAATGCGCAAAAAATAAAAGATATTAAAGGGAATAAGCAGCAAATAAGAGAGCAAGAGAGAAAGGAATTGGCCATTAAACCAAATAGACCCAAACAAGAAAAGCCGGCACAGATCGTTCAGCTAAAAGGTATAGAAGAAAATTATGAGCTTCCTAATTTTATACCAGAGCTATTTAATGATGAGGATGATAATTAATGCAAAATAGTCAAAGTCATCGAGTTATTGCCGTTTATCAACCTTCTACTATACCTGCCTATCAAGGAAACCCTTTGATAGAAGCATTACCGCCTTTAAATAGCTTTGTTGATGATTTAAGCGCCTTAAAAGGAAAGTTACGTTGCACACCTGATGATATTCATCAAAATGGAGTTGATAGAGCGCATAGCATTTGTCGTGTTATTGATGATTTTTTTCAACCACTTAGTCAGTATATACAGCTACATGAGCGGATTTCATTGATGATCAGAGGTGGCTACGTAGGGAGAAACCCTGATACAGGTGATTGGGCTAGGCATATTCAAAATGGGTACGAGCGTGTGCTTTCTGGGGATTTAAAGGCGATAAAGTTCACAGAGGTCTATTCAACTGCACAAAGTATGGCGCTTATAGGGTGTAGCGGTAATGGAAAAACTACTGCAATGAAACAACTGTTATCGCTATATCCGCAAGTTATCTACCACCCAGATACAAACCTTGAACAAATAATATATCTAAAGATTGATTGCTCTCATGATGGCTCATTGAAAGAATTATGTTTGAATTTTTTTCGGGCGATAGATCGTGCTTTAGGAACATCCAATTACGAAAAACAATACTCAATGAGTAAGCGACCTAGTATTGAAACGCTTTTGGCTGCGATGGCACAAGTTGCAAATGCTCATGCGTTAGGTGTGCTTATTATAGACGAAATTCAACATCTTAGCCGTTCTCGCTCCGGGGGGTCAGAAAAAATGCTGAATTTCTTCGTAACCTTAGTCAATACCATCGGCCTTCCCGTTATTTTAGTGGGTACTCCGCGAGCAAGAGAGATA
>NZ_AUTO01000028.1:0-6198 GCF_000498055.1 Pseudoalteromonas sp. TB51 | reverse complement strand
GAGCCGTAGCGTGTATCTTCAATGTGGGTAAAAATAAACTCCATTATTGGCTGCGAAAAAAGCGCAATAGGCACCACCATAATACTGGCAGTTAAAAATATTAAGCCATATTTTGTAAGCGATGCATTTTTAGTACTTAGCTTACCGCCGAGTAAATACCCAAAAGAAAGGCTAAGCATAAATACGGTAATTATGCTGCCCCAAATGTGCACACTACTGCCAAAAAAAGGCGCTAAAATACGCCCGCCTAATAGCTCAATACCCATAATGCAAAAGCCACTGCAAAAGGCTAAAAAATAGATTAACGCGTTTGTTTTTATACTCATGTAATTATCGTTATGTAACCTAAAGAGATCTCCATACTAACGTGATGGCTCGGCAGTCGCTAGTGCATTAATTAATCGCTCTATGATTTTTAAAAAGTTGTTTTGTTATAAAGTAACACATGTTAAACTTGTTGTTATAATATAACACCTTCGATTTCCCTATTATCATGAAGTATTCTTTAGTTTATTTAGCCTGCTTAGGCATAAGTGCGCAAACAGTGGCGCAAGAGCAAAACGACGAAATTGAAAAAATATCGGTTACTTATAAACAAGCATACCGTGGCGACATTCCTCAAAAGCAAATGCCGCAATCTATTGTAAGTGTTAGCAGTGCTGCGCTTGATCAAAAAGGCATTACTAAATTACAAGATGCGCTTGATTTTTCGGCCAGTATTTCGCGCAAAAATAACAGCGGCGCACTATGGGATAGCTTTTCTATTCGGGGCCTTTCGGGTAACGAAAACATGCCATCGGGCTATTTAATTAATGGCTTTAGCGGTGGGCGTGGTTTTAGCGGCCCGCGTGATGTATCTAACATTGATTACATTGAAGTACTAAAAGGCCCAGGCTCAGCACTTTATGGGCGCTCAGAGCCAGGCGGTACTGTAAATATTGTGACTAAAAAGCCTCAGTTTGAGCCACAAGGTGAGCTAAAAATAAGCTTAGGCAGCGACAGTTTTAATCGCGTTGAAGGCGATTACACAAACGGCATTAACGACACCACCGCGTTTAGAATAAATGGTGCGTGGCAAGATAGCGACAGCTACCGCGATGAGGTGTACACCAATAAAAAGGTAATTACGCCGTCTATTTATCATCAAATAAACGCATCAACCAGTGTGACTTATGAGTTTGAATACGTAGATTTAGCGCAGTTATTTGACCGTGGTGTTGTCGTACTCGATAACGATTTTGACACCGTACCAAGCTCGCGTTATTTAGGTAACCCTAACGATGGCGACACGCAGGTGTATTCGCGCGGGCACCAAATTACTTTAAATCACGATATTAACGATGAATGGTCGTTAGTGGCCGGTGCAAACTACCGCAGCTCTACGTTAACGGGGTTTTCGTCAGATGCTGAGCTTTCGCCATCGCGCCAATCGTTATTTGACGATGGCCGCACACTTACCCGCCAGCAGCGTTATCGCGACTACGAAGTAGAAGATTTAAGTGTAAAGTTTGAGCTAAGCGGCAGTGTAGACACAGCCGGTATTACGCACCATTTATTAATAGGTGCCGATGCATACAAGTACGATTTACGCACTGCGCTTTCTCGCTATCGAGGCGGTAACGGCACTTATACCGTTGATATTTTTGAGCCAAATTACGATGTAGAACGCCCAGCAGTAAGCCTGCTTTACGAAAACGACGAAGAGCAAAAGGCGTACGGTATTTATGTTCAAGACCAAATGGATATTACCGACAAATTTAAGCTATTAGTGGGCCTAAGGTTTGACAGCGTAGACCAAGATATTTTAGAAACCAACAGCGGCGTGTTTTCGACCAGCTCTGAAAGCCAAGTAAGCCCGCGTGTTGGCGTAGTGTACGAGCTAAATAACGCAATCACTTTTTACAGCAGTTACTCAGAAGGCTTTTTACCACTGAGCGGTACTGATGCAAGCGGTGACCCGTTTGGCTTTGAATACAGCGACTCGTTTGAGGTTGGCGCTAAGTTTGAATACTTAGGCATAAACGGTACTGTGGCATTTTTTGATGCGTCTAAAAGTAATATGTTAGTGGCAGCCCCTGTAAACGTTGGTTTTTCAGCGCCTATTGGTAAAGCCGATAGTAAAGGGTTTGAGCTTGATTTAAATACCTATATTACTGATGCAACGGCGTTTAACTTATCGTACGCCTATATAGATGCCACCACAGCAAACGACATTATTAATGCCGATTGGGGCGTGCCAATTGAAAAAGGCAGCCCGCTGGTTAATGTACCAAAAAATAACTTAAACCTTACGCTTAGCCACCAAACTGCATTAATGGGCAAAGCGCTTGAGTTTGGTGCAAGTTACCAATACACCAGCAGCCGTTTAGGTGATGCCGCCGATTTAAGTTTTAGGCTACCGAGCTACCAATTAGTTGGCGTGTTTGGCAACGTTAACTTAACCGAGCAAACAGAGCTTAATGTGAGTGTTAATAACATTTTTGATGAAGATTACGCCGAAAGTAGCTACAACGCTTTATGGGTTTACCCAGGTGCGCCAACTCAATTTAAAATGTCGTTAGCGTATAATTTTTAATAGCTAGCAAATTAAAGTTTTCATCCTAAAGCGTCTTAATGTAGTGGTTAAGGCGCTTTATATTTTCAAGCCCTTTTTTATAAAGAATTCATAAGTTTATTAAGCCAACCATCGGCCTTTGATGGTTTGTATATCATTACAATGCTTTCACAGTAGTGACTGTTAACCCCCTTTACAGTTAATTTTGTAAGCCCTAAATCGTCAATTACATAGTTAGGTAAATACGCCAACGCCAAGCCACTTTGAACCACCTCTATTAATGCACTGTAATCGCTACATCTAAATACAATATTGCGCGGTGCAATATCATCTTGCCAGCCGTCGGAGCCTACTCCTTGCTCAAGGCCGCACAGGGGTGAAAACAAAGGGCATGCAAAAGCCGCCTGCAGTAATTGGTTTTTATTAAGCGTTAAAGAGCCAGTTTGTACTAGCTGATGCCCAGCGGCCCCAGCCACACTAAACCCAGTATTAAATACATCAACCGCCACTAAATTAGCGTGTGAGCTGTTATTTAATGCCTCGCGGGTTACTAGCGCAATATGCGCCGAGCCAGATGCAACTTGGCTTATGGCTTCACCTTCAAACACATTATTAATACGTACCGAACAGGGCAGGTTGCTAAGGGGGGTAAGTAACTTTTTAAGGCCACTTTTAAGTAAAATGGCAGGGCCTGCAATAACTGCATTAAATTTATGATTATCGCTTTTAAAGCGGCTAGTAAGCTGCTGGTAATTATGAACTAAATCACTACTGTGCTTAACAAACTCTTTGCCTTTATCATTAAGTACTAAGGTTTTGCCCACACGATTAAACAGCTCCGTGGCTAAGTTTGCCTCAACCTTTTTTAGCGTTTTAGACAGCGCCCCTGGGGTAATATTAAAATGCTTAGCGGTTGTGTGCAGGTTTTGCGAACTCGCCATATGAATTACTTTTTCAATGTCGTCTAAATGCATAGCGCCAAACCCTATTGATTGAAAGGAAACAACTAATAACTTATTATCGATTATTTATACATATAAAACAGCTTATAGTGACGCTATATTTATTTTTGAGCATTAACATGAAGCACATACTGCTAATTTTTATTTTATTTTCAAGCGCAGCACTAGCAAGCGACCCTCAGCACAAGGCACACAACACACATAAAGCCCACAGCTACGTGGGGTTTCATGGTATGGCGCTTATATTAGCCGGCGATAAAGTACTTGCCAGCCACATGCCTTTATACGCCCCCCCACACAACTACCAAGTAGTGTACGAAGTAACTACCAATGACACCCATCTTAAAATAATCAAAAAAGCACTGAACGAGGCACCAAACAAACAAACTCAGATCACCATTTTACCAACCAAATTTGATTTGAATTTATTAATAAATAAGCAGACACCCACTTTAAATACTACTGTGTTTAATGGCCATTTTGAGCGCGGAGGTACGGCTTTGTTTTCGACAAAGCTGACCTTTAAAAATCCGTTATATGTAAAAAAGATCGCTATAACACAACCTGAAAAAGAAGAGTTTGATTTAATAAAGGTTTCAGCAGAGCAGGGGGTGGTAATTCATAAAATACAAAGTAAACCAAGTTATGACTCACTCAGTTTAGTAGCACTAACTAACAGAAAATATAATGGCCAGTTAAAATGTGATGCGCCATTAACCACAGCGCTTACAAGTAAGCTAAAGGCCTGTTTTAAAAGCGCCCCAAGCTATTTAGAAACTCGCGATTTTGCAGTTAATTAAAAAATTCTAGCAGCGCTTTAGCTTAAAAAGCGCTGCTATATAAATTACTTAACGTTAAGAGCATATACATTTGCCTGAACGTATTCGCCGTTTAACAATTTTATTTGCGTTAAAATGCGTGAGTACGCATCGCCTTCAAATTCATCGAGCACATGCCAGTGATCTTTTAAATTAGTTGAGCTAAACACATAGCCATTTATCTCTTGGCCTGTTTCGTCTAATACCAGTGCAGGAAAGCCCATTTTGGCGCCCCAGCCCTCGTTAATTAAATTGCCAACCACACTGCCTTGCTCAAACGTACCGCCAATATTGGCAAGAATATGTTCGTTCGGATGCCCTGGGCACAAGGTGCCATATACAAATAACGCTTCTAACACGTAAACTCCTAAATTAAGGCTAATGATTATGTTTAACTAAGCTAAAGCTTAACTAAATATGAAAAAATTCCCGAGTGAAATTTTACTCTTACAATGACACCCACCTTTATTTTTGCACTTTACGCAATAAGCATCTACTTTTTTAATTGGTTCATTAAAAGCTAGGTGCTACATGGCTATTGCAAGAAAACGCCAAATCAGTTTGGCAGATACAAAATATTATCACTGTATTTCGCGCTGTGTACGTCATGCTTATTTATGCGGTGAGGATTCATTAACGGGTAAATCCTACGAACATCGAAGGGGCTGGGTAGAACAAAAGCTATTTAGCCTCGCCAAAATATTTTGTATTGATATATGTGCTTATGCAGTTATGAGTAATCACACGCATATTGTGCTTTATGTTGATGATAAAAAAGCGAATAGGTTGAATGACAAGGCTATATTGCTACGTTGGCATAAGCTATGTAAAGGCACACCCCTTACACAAAAATTTTTACAAGGTGAGGCGCTTAGCAGTACAGAGCGATACTTTTTAAGCCAAACTATTATTCAATACAGAGAAAGGTTATCTAGTATTAGCTGGTTTATGCGCGTTTTAAACGAACATATTGCTCGTAAAGCAAATAAAGAAGATAAATGCACTGGCCGATTTTGGGAAGGGCGGTTTAAATCACAAGCTCTCCTTGATGAAGCAGCCCTTGCAGCTTGCATGGCTTACGTTGATTTAAACCCAATAAGAGCAAAAGTAGCTAAAACCCCCGAGTGCTCAAACTTCACCAGCGTGCAAAAGCGCATTCAGGGCGCTAAAAACGCAAAACAACCTAAACAACTTTTAAAATTTGCAGGTAAACCCTGTAAATTTATGCCTAAAGGTTTACCGTTTGAGCTTAAATGTTACCTCGAATTAGTTGAGCTAACAGGGCGTATTATTCGCGATGATAAACCTGGGTTTATTGAAAACACTCAGCTCCCTTTATTAGAAAGAATAAACATAGCACCAGAGAACTGGTTAAAACTCACTAAAGACTTTACACGCGTATTTCATGGCGCTGTAGGTAAGCCGCAGTCACATGTAAGTTACTGCGAGCATTTAAATAAAAAGCGACGAGTTAATTTTAGTAATTGTAAAAAGCTACTAGCCTAAAAAACCTTCTTTCTTTTAAAAAACAGCCTAAATACTGTTTCAGCGTGCCCTAAATTTAGTTAACTACATAAATAGCAGCACATTTTTAAAATAACCGCAGTATATGCCTTGAGATTACGTGTTTTTAAATTAGGCATTTAATTAAGTCGATTTTTTGAAATAATTAAAATGGGTGTCATCTTAAATAAATTATATTCTTGTGAAGAATTTAAGATGGGTGTCATTTTAATTGAGTTTATAGTCACATCCACCTTTCTGATACATGCAATGAAGGCCCTAGATTCTAATTGGAAGTGCACCACCTAATTCATTATAGACTTCATTTGGTGTTTTAAATCCTAAACATTTTCTAGGGCGA
>NZ_AUTO01000027.1:0-2524 GCF_000498055.1 Pseudoalteromonas sp. TB51 | reverse complement strand
GGCAGGGCTAGACGATGATTACCGCTCAACCCTGTTGGAGTCTGGGATTAAAATGCGCTAGCCGTGTGTTTATTGTGCAAATGAGCTAAAAAACTTTAAGCTAAGGGCGTATCGCCCTTAGTAAGCACATGCCGTGCAGCGCATGTTAAGCCACCAAAGAACAAGGCGGGCTAATCTTTATTTAACCATTGGTTGATTGAGTCATACATTTCATCGCGTATCAGCGGTTGTGCTTCTTTATTTGGATGTAATTGATCTCTTTGCATTAAGTTTGGCTTATCTGCCACATTAAGCATAAAAAAGTTAAGTAAATGAGCATTTGTTTTTTCACTTACTTGTGTAAAACTGTCAGTGAACATTTTACTGTAACGCGGCCCGTAATTAGGGGGAATATAAATTTCCATTAACGCGACCATGGCATTTTCAGCTTGGCTTTTTTCGATTAAATCCGTTAAGTTGGCCTGCATTTTTGTTACCGGAAAACCACGTAAACCATCATTAGCACCAAGCTCAATAAGTACATGGCTTGGTTGGTATTGCGCTAGTAAGGCATCTAGCCTGCGTAAAGCGCCACCGGTAGTTTCGCCACTAATACTGGCATTAATTAGCTCTATATTACGCTGCTCTGCATCGTATTTATCTTGTAACAATTTAACCCAGCCTTGCTCTTGTTTAAGCCCATAGGCTGCACTTAAACTGTCTCCAAGTATTAAAATCGTGTTGTCGGCCGCCGCACTAAGTGGTTTGATAACTAAAAATAAAACGAATACAAAACGTAGGATTGAATGAGTCATATGTCAGTGCTTTCTCAATTAAATATTATTCAAGTAAATGGTTTGTCTAAAGTAGTTTCTACCTTCGAAGGTGAGTTGCCCATCCTCAGCGACATCAGCTTTAATGTCAAGCATGGCGAGTCAGTTGCTATTGTTGGCACCTCTGGCTCAGGAAAATCCACGTTATTAAGTTTATTAGCGGGGCTAGATACCGCCAGCAGTGGTGAAATTACCCTTGATGGCGAGCCGCTACATAAATTAGATGAAGAGCAACGCGCGGCATTGCGTGCTGAAAAAGTAGGTTTTGTATTTCAATCTTTTATGTTGGTACAAAGCTTAACCGCACTTGAAAACGTGATGCTGCCGTCAGAGCTTGCTGGCGAAAGCGATGCCAAAGAGCAAGCTCTTGCCCTATTAGAAAAAGTGGGGCTGAGCCATCGTATTGATCATTACCCATCGCAACTCTCTGGTGGTGAGCAGCAACGTGTAGCCATTGCCCGCGCTTTTATTGGCACACCTAAAATTTTATTTGCCGATGAGCCCTCTGCAAATTTAGACAGTAAAAACGGCAAAATGGTGGAGTCACTATTATTTGATTTAAACCAGCAACACGGCACAACGCTAATTTTAGTAACTCACGATGAAGCACTCGCGCAAAAGTGCCAGCATATTGTACAAATTGAAGCGGGCTGCTTAGTTAAAAACTCAAAAGAGGACGTAGCGAATGTGGGCTAAGTTAGCACTTAAATTATTTGCGCGTGAATTTCGCCGCGGCGAACTTACGGTAATTAGTGCCGCCATTGCGCTGGCGGTATTAACGGTGCTTACACTGTCTATGGTCACTGAGCGAATAGCACAAAGCATAGCGCAAAAAAGTAGCGCGTTTATTGCCGCAGATAGAGTATTGGCAAGCGCCCATGAGCTAGATACGGCGTTTATTAGCAAAGCCAAACAAGAAAACTTACAAACTGCGCAAATGATCTACTTTGATACCATGTTATTTGCCAACGACGAGATGCAATTTACCTCAGTAAAAGCGGCGTCTAACGAATACCCGTTAAAAGGCGAGTTAAAAGTAAAATCATCATTGCTTGGCGAAACACAAGTAGCGCAGGGCGGCCCAAAGCCTGGCAATGTGTGGCTAAGCGAATCAGTTTTTTACAGCTTAAATATTGATATTGGCAGCCAAGTAGAGCTAGGCGCAGCAGTATTTAATGTAGAAAAAGTGGTGGTTGAAGAGCCAGATGCGCCGTTTAATGTATTTTCGAGCAGCCGCAGAGTGCTTATAAATATTGCTGATGTAGCAAAAACTGAGGTTATTCAACCTGGCAGCCGAGTAAATTATCGCCAGCTCTATGCAGGCGATGAATCAGATATAACCCGGTTTTATGAATGGTTAAAGCCGCAAATGGCTGAAAACCAACGTTGGTATGGCGTAAAAGATAGACAATCACCCATATCAAATAGCTTAAACCGTGCCGAAAGCTTTTTATTACTGGCCGGTTTGCTGGGCATTATTTTGGCTACGGTTGCTATTGCTGTGTCGGCAAAGCGTTATTGTGAGCGCCAATACGACCCCGTAGCAATGATGAAAACACTTGGCGGAAGCCGTGCATTAATTCGTAAAATATATTTTATGCACTTACTCATGGTGTGTGCTTTAGCGGTTATTGTGGGATTAGCCATAGGCTACGGTTTGCAAGAAATAGCCACTGGTTATTTAGCAAAAAGTATGGATATGAGCTTACCTG
>NZ_AUTO01000026.1:0-1628 GCF_000498055.1 Pseudoalteromonas sp. TB51 | reverse complement strand
ACCGCATGTAACGCTTGGCACCAACAAGCTTGCGGCAAGCTTTGGCTCATTAACGGCCAGCTACACGTATTATAAAAAAAATCTATTTAGTCCTAAATTTTGGGCAAATTCCATTTTTGCTACAGCCATAGGCGCTGTGATTGGTACGTTAATAGTCGATCACTTAAGTATTGAATTTTTAAATAAGCTTTTGCCTATCATTATTATTATGGTGGCCTGTTATAGCTTGTTTGGTAGTTTAAGCACCACACAGGGCGATGATTTACCAAAAGTAACACCAATACTTAAACTAAAGCAGTGGTTACAGGGCTTAGCGTTAGGTTTTTTTGATGGCGTAGCAGGCCCAGGCGCCGGTACTTTTTGGACCGCATCTAATAGTTTATTTTATAAAATGAGCTTACTGCTTAACTGTGGTTTAGCCCGCTCAATGAACTTTGTATCTAATTTTATATCGCTTATTACCTTTGTGGCACTTGGACATGTAAACTTTTTATTAGGCCTTATCATGGGCTTTTTTATTATGTTAGGTGCTTGGATTGGTGCTCACTCAGCCATTCGCTTTGGCGGTAAGTTTATTCGCCCTGTTTTTAACACTATGGTTATACTGCTAGCATTAAAACTGATTTACGAGGCTTATTTGTAAATGCAAACCCACGCGTTAGATAAATTACGCCAACAAGTTGCTACGCTTAAACAACAAGCTGAGCAATTTGATAGCGCAAAGTTGTTTTCTAAAAACCGCTATATGCAGGCGCAGCCTAGTTTATTTGACCGCGGCGTATTTAGTACTAAAAGCATGAACTTAACTGACTACGTAACAGAAATTGAAGACGAAATTACCAGCTTACCACCCAGTGATCATCGCCATGCTTATGCTTATGCACTTGAGCGCATAGGTAATCAAGTACAAGCTGTATTTAGTGTTATTAAATCGACCCCCATCTGGGCAAAAGAAAACAAAAGCCAGTACAAACCTAGACCCAAAAATACGGTTTATAAGCAAGCCGTAAAAAAAATAATGCAATCGTCGCACGAGCTATACGACGAGCTTAAACAAAACCATGAGTTTGAACGACGCTTAGTGTTAATGATTGAAGAGCGTAAACTACAAATGGAAAAAGCCAGCCCAGCGCAAGCACAAAAACTTAATATGGAAATTTTAACCACGCATGCGCGTTTAGGCCGCTGCCGTAAAGCTATTTCGGCCACCGAAGATAAAATTCAACAAGTCGAAAAACAACAATTACGCTAATGCAGCTTTTTTACCACCCGCTTTACAGTGCTTTAACGCTTCCTGAGCGCCACCGTTTTCCTATTCAAAAATACCAAATGCTAAAAGCAGAAATAGAACGCTTAGGCTTTGGGGCTACACAGTTTAATACACCAACCAAAGCTACGCCCGAGCAGCTTGCACTGTGCCATAGCCAAGACTACATAAATGATTTTTTAAACGCCACGCTCAGTAATAAAGCAATTAAAAAAATGGGTTTCCCGTATTCACGCAAATTAGTAGAGCGTACGCTACTTTCGGTTGGGGCAAGTATTCAAGGCAGCGAATACGCACTAAAACATGGTTTTTGCGCTAATTTAAGTGGTGGCTATCATCATGCATATAGCGATTACGGCAG
>NZ_AUTO01000025.1:0-16718 GCF_000498055.1 Pseudoalteromonas sp. TB51 | reverse complement strand
GGCTAGCCAAGCAATTAAAGAGCATGTAAATGCTGTTACCGCGCGTATTAACGAGCTTGCCAGTAAATCGTACGATCGTCTCCCTGGTATAAATTCGCCTGAAGTAGTTATTATGTTTGTGCCTATAGAATCTGCATTTGTTGAGGCGCTTAAATATCAAAGCGATATTTACCAACAAGCTATCGAAAAAAACATTTTAGTTGCTACACCAACTACTCTGCTTACAAGCCTTAATATTGTTAAACAGCTGTGGCGCTTTGAAGAGCAAACCAAATACTCTAAAGAACTGGCGAATCGTGCAGAGCGCTTTTACAACAAGCTCAATGGCTTTTTAACGAGTATGGAAGGTGTTGGCAAGCAACTAGACCGCGCAAAAGAAAGCTACGATAAAGCCTTCTCACAGCTTTACCGTGGTAAAGGTAACTTAATTAAACAAGCTTCAGAATTTAAAGAGCTAGGTGTATCGGTTCAAAAAGAGTTACCAAACGACAGCGTAGAAAAAGCCCAATTAGAGCTAGATTAAATTCGATTTATCTCTACTGTTTTATACATTAAAAGGAAGGTTAATGGTTTTTCCATTACTCAATTCGCAAAGGTTAGCGTTAACCCCTATTAGTTATGAGGATAGAGACGCTATTTTTGCTCTTGGCTATGTGGAGCAAGCCCAGCGTTATTTAAGTTTTATAGCTGAAAAGCTAGTAAACGCTGAGGCAAAAGTAATTGAATACATAGACGTATATTACGTAGAAACATTATTGTGGGGCGCAAGTTCTCATACTATTGCGGTTGGTTGGCCTCTAGTGCCTGCCAACTTACAAAAGCTTTATATCAATTTTCATGGTAAAGCGCCGCAAAACTAATACAACTAAAGCTCACATGTACTCGCTTACGCCTTTAATACTCCACCTCATTCAATAACTCATTTATTTTTTCATCGCCAATACACTCTCCATTAGACCAACTTGCAATAAGCAGTGTCATTAAATTACCAATACGCTCTGACTTACGCTGTAGCTGCTCTATTAGTGCATTAGCTTCATGTTGTTTTTCACCAAGGCGCTCAATAATGGCGTTGTGATCTAGCTCCTCATTAGGCTTACGCAGGGAGGGGATTTCTTCAAGCGAAAACCCTAAACTTTGTGCAAACTTAATCATTTTAAGCTGCTCTACACTGGCTTTGTCGTATTGCCTATACCCGTTGTTATTTCGCGTGCCTTGTGGCAGCAGCCCTATACTTTCGTAATACCGTATGGTGCTTGCTGCAATACCCGAGTGCTTAGCTAGTTCACCTATTTTCATTATTACCTCTACTATAAAAAGTGGGTTGACCTTAAAGCTGACTTTAAGGTTATAGTGCCTGTAATGTCAATTTATGGTTTATATGTATGTCTGAGTTTGAACAATCTGCTGTATTTACGCCCTTTACCCTACCAAGCGGTTTAACGCTTAAAAACCGAGTAGTAAAAGCCGCTATGGAAGAGAACCTCGCAGAGGCCGACCTAACGCCATCGCAAGTGCTTAAAAATGTATACAACGAATGGGCAAAAGGCGGTTGCGGGTTAATTATTACTGGCAATGTTATGGTCGACCACCTTGCAATGACAGGGCCAGGCGGCCTTGCCCTTGAGCAACAAACCGATATAACGCCTTTTGCAGAGCTTGCTCGTTTAGGGCAGCAAAGCGACTGTAAAATTGTGATGCAAATAAATCACCCTGGCCGCCAAGTATTAAAAAGAATGGGCGGTAAAGCGCTAAGTGCCTCTGATATTGCGCTTAATATGGGTAAGCACTCTCACTTATTTGCCCAGCCAACAGCTATGGATAAAAGCGAGATTAGTGATGTTATCGCTCGTTTTACCCATACAGCGCAACAGGCCGAAAAAGCAGGTTTTAATGGCGTCCAAATACACGCTGCACATGGCTATTTATTAGCGCAGTTTTTATCTCCACTAACTAATAAGCGTGATGACGAATGGGGCGGTAGCCTTGAGAATCGCGCGCGATTATTACTTGAAATAACACGCAGAATTAAAGCGCAATGCAGCGCCGGTTTTTCGGTATCGGTTAAGTTAAACTCAGCCGATTTTCAGCGCGGCGGCTTTGAGCCGCATGATGCGCAAGCAGTTGTTAATATGCTTAGTGCATTAAAGCTTGATTTTGTAGAGCTTTCAGGCGGCAGTTACGAAGCACCCGTAATGCAAGGAACAACGGGTGATGAACGTACACTTGCACGTGAGGCGTACTTTTTGGAATTTGCCAAAGCAATTAGCGAGCAATCAACCATACCCATTATGACCACCGGTGGCATTAGCCGATTAGATGTGGCAAATAAAGTAATTAGCTCAGGCGTAGCGCTCGTTGGTATGGCCACGGCATTGGCTTATCAGCCTAATTTAGTTAATTGCTGGCAAACACAGCCAACGCAAAACCTGCTTATGCCGCGTGTTACCTTTAAAGACAAAACCCTTGCAGGGCTTGCCACTATGGCGCTGGTAAAAAGGCAAATTCGCCGAGTGGGCCAAGGCAAACGCGTTAAAGCAAATGCCTCGGCTATTTTTACTTTAATAAGTGACCAAATGCGCGCTGCAAAGCTTACAAAGCGCTATCGTAAGCGCTTTGCAAAAGAGCTAAATTAATTAGCTCTAGTTTAAACTGATATTTTCTATGCCACACTTGAGAGCGTTGATTGATGGGCGTTAGCATATGCCCAGTTAACGCACTCTTGCGCTAAAATAGCGATGGTATCTAGGCAGGTGTCTGGCGAGTGTTTGGCTTGTTCATTTAACACAAGCGGTATTTCGGTACAGCCAAACAACACGCAGTCAGCACCTTGAGCAAGCATTAAGTCGTATGCTTTGCTTAACAAGTGGCGACCTTTATTTAAATCGCCCGCTTTTACGGCGGTAATGCCATCCATTATGGCTGCTTGTTGTTGAGTGTTTGGTTCAACAAAATCAATATTGTGCTGCTTAAACGCATTTTGGTAAATGCCCATATTAAGCGTAGCGGTAGTGGCTAAAATACCAACCTTTTGTTTGCCCGTGGCTTTTACTTGTTTTATAACGCTTTTTACAATGCTAATGGTGTGTACATCGGCATTTTTAGTGAGCGCGTCGTACCAGTAATGCGCGGTATTACACGGAATAACAATACAACTTACACCTAAGCTTGTTAGCTCTTTAAAGCCTTTTTTAAGCTCAAAAAATGGGTTTTCGTCTTCAAGACCCATTAAAAATTTTGTTCGGTCAGGAATTTGCGGGATATTCCTTATAAACATAGGTATATGCTCTTGATCATTTTTAGCGGGCGATAGCGCAATTACCTGATTCATAAATGAGGCGGTAGCCAAAGGTCCCATTCCACCTAATACTCCGAGAGTTCTAAGCATGATTGCATTCCGGTTATTGAGTTTATAGGCTTAATTTATAGTGTTTTATTTAGTTTGAATAATGCTATTATTTTACCACCCATGCACAAACTGCATAACTAAGTGGTCGCTATGAATATTGAAAGTAAATGGTTAGAAGATTTTTTAACGCTCTCGCACACAAAAAGCTTTTCGCAAGCGGCAAAGCTTAGGCATATTACGCAACCTGCATTTAGTCGGCGTATAAAAGCCCTTGAAGACGCCCTTGGCGCAGCCCTAATCGACCGAGAAAACTTGCCTATTACCCTTACCCCAAGCGGTAAAATATTTCATATAACGGCGCGTAATTTAGTTAACCAAATGAATACCTCGGTTAGCATGCTTGAGGAGTTATCGGTGCAGCAGAATTATTCTGTAAAGGTTGCGGCCGCACATTCTTTAGCGAGTTTTTTAACCTTACAACTAGCTAACTTTCAAACGCAAGATGAGCGCGACATTGTACTTAATTTAGAGGCTATAGACGTAGATAAAGCCACCGAAGCGCTAGAGCAAGGTGAATGCGACTTACTTATTGCCTTTGATAACGAACGCCTTAAACTGCCGCCGTTTAGTCATCAAAAAATAGGTAATGCTAAGTTGTTACCTGTTAGCGCCTGTGACGAGCAAGGCAAAGCCTTATATAACCTAGAAAGCGCAGCGCCTATACCGCATTTAGCCTACAGCCTCGACTCCTACATGGGGCGGCAGTTAGAGCCCATTATATCGGGCGCTAAGCTTAATAAAGTGTTTGTTTCATCCATGACTGAGCTTTTAAAAGTGCATGCTGTAGCAGGGAATGGCATTGCCTGGCTGCCCGACTACGTTATATCAAACGAGCTTAAAAATAATACATTGGTAGTTGTAGGGAGTGAGCACCACTGCGTGCCAATAACTTACTATGCGTATAGATATCATGCGGCTTTGCACCCCGGTGGCGAAAGTGTATGGAATAAATTAACTGGGCTAAATATAACCTAACTGTAAACCCCCGTTACAGTTAATGAGGTATTATTAATTTAAAACGATAACTGCTATGAGCAATGGAATTTTAATTATTTACCTATTTTATTATGGAGTTTTATTTCCATAATAATTGGGTGTTTTGTCTCTTTTTTAATACTTTTGATAAAGCCAAAATAGCGTCATCAACACAGAGTATTAACTAGCTAACGAGGCAACTCCCATGAAAGCAATTGGATATCAAAAAAGTTTACCTATCGAAAACGAATTATCATTACAAGACATTGAACTTGAAACGCCAACAGCACACGGCCACGATATTTTAGTAGAAGTTAAAGCTGTATCGGTTAATCCGGTTGATTTTAAAATTCGCCAAGCAATGCCAGCAGCTGAGGGCGAGTATAAAGTAATTGGTTGGGATGCAACTGGGGTTGTTAAATCGGTAGGCGAAAACGTATCGCTTTTTAAGCCAGGCGACAAAGTATGGTACGCAGGCGACATTACGCGCTCAGGCAGTAACGCGCAGTTTCAGTTAGTTGACGAGCGTATTGTTGGCCATATGCCAAGTTCACTTTCGTATGGCGAAGCCGCAGCATTGCCGCTTACCAGCATTACTGCGTGGGAATTATTGTTTGACCGTTTAAATGTAGCTAAAAACGATGATTCTAAAAGCATTTTAGTTATTGGTGCCGCCGGTGGTGTGGGCTCAATAATGGTGCAGCTATTAAAGCAGCGCACTAAATTAAATATTATTGCCAGTGCTTCTCGTGCTGAAACAATATCGTGGTTAGAAGATTTAGGTGCCGACACTATTGTTAATCACCGTAACCCGTTGAGTGAAGAATTTGCAGCTAAAAACTTAAGCGAAGTGGATTACGTTGTTAGCTTAAACAATACAGAGCAGCACTTACCTGAAATTGAAAAAGTAGTGAAGCCACAAGGTCAATTTGCCCTTATTGATGACCCTGAAACACTTAATATTGTGCCATTTAAAAACAAAAGCGTGTCGGTACATTGGGAGCTTATGTTTACTCGCTCGTTATTTAAAACCGACGACATGCAAGAGCAACACGTTATTTTAAACAACGTAGCCACTATGATTGACCAAGGGCAGATTAAAACTACGGTAGGTGAGCACTTAGGTAAAATTAACGCAGCCAATTTACGCAAAGCGCATCAGCACCTTGAATCGCAAACCGCTAAAGGTAAAGTGGTGTTAGAGGGCTTTTAAGGCCTTTAGCTAATATAGTTTTTTTGAGTATACCCAAGCCCCTAACGGGGCTTTTTTGTGGCTATTATTTATATAACTGGTTGTAATTAGGAATATGTTTTACCCAAAATGCAGGGCTGCCAATATACTCTTGTACAGTTTTTATAAATTCGCTCACCAGTGGTGTTTGTTTACGGTGAGGATACAGCGCATAAATACCGGTGCCCGATGCGCTGAGCTTATAATTAGTTAATAGCGGCACTAGCCCCATTTCGTCTATGGGTTTTTCTAGGTTAAATAAATCTAGCATCACATACCCTAAGCCCGCTTTTGTGGCATCAAGCATGGCGCGTACATCGCTTACCTTATAGTTGCCTTTCATTTTGTGAGTTTTGTATTCATCACCATGAGGCTGGGTACTTAATTTAATTTGATCTAGGCTTACATCGCCATTGCCATAAACCACCGCAGGTAAGGCGATAAGTTCTTCAGGTGTGCTTGGCATACCATGGCGTGCAATAAAGTCATTAGAGGCAACCAAAGCAAAGTGCATATCAGATATTTTTTTTGCCATTAGATTGGAGTCATTCAATTTGCCAATTCTAAATGCTAAATCGTAATGGTTGGCAATAATATCGTTGCGCTTATCATCAAGCATGAGGGTTATTTTTACCTCAGGGTACTTTTGCATAAATAAATTAATGGCCGGCTGCACATACTGCTGCCCAAAAAACATGCCCGAGGTAATACGCAAAATACCTTTAGGTTTTGCTTGGTAGGAGTCGGCAATGCTATGAATATCACTGAGCGTATCAATTAAAATATGCGCTTGCTGGAGTATTTCCTCCCCTGCGGAGGTAAGCGAAAACGAGCGCGTAGAGCGATTAAGTAACTGAATACCTAAACTGCTTTCTAGCTTTTTAATTTGCTTTGAAAGCGATGAGTTGTCCATATCGTGCAGCGCCGCGGCTTTTGCAAATGAGCCTTGCTGTACTACATCAACAAATAACGCTAATTGGTTGGTGATTGACATCTAACTCTCCTAAATCCCAATAAGGTGTATCGGTGTAATAATTGCTCGCAAAATCAACAAACGCGCGCACTTTACTAGGTAAAAACTGCCTGTTTGCGTACACCATATAAAGCCCTATTGGCTCAGGTTCGTAGTCTTTTAATATACGCACTACTTTACCCTGTGCCAGCGCCTCTCCGGCTATAAATGTTGGCTGCATGGCAATACCGCCACCTGCTATAGCGGCATTGAGTAGTAGGTCGCCATTGTTAGCAACTAGGTTACTTTCAAGCTTTAACTCGTTTTTAAGCTCGTTCGCTCCACGTAGCTTTTTGGTAGGCTCGGTGTGGGCGTAGCGTAAATAGTTATGCGATTGCAGCTCTTCTAAGGTAGTAGGCGTGCCGTGCTGCGCTAAATAAGAAGGAGAGGCAAACACCGCTAACCTAATAGGCGCTATTTTTTTAGCAATAAGTGATGAGCTTTTTAAAACCCCAATGCGCAGCGCTATATCAATACCTTGCTCAACAATATCAACAAATTGGTCGGTAAGGTTTAGATCTAATTTTAAATTTGGATAACGCTTTTGAAACTCAACCAATAGCGGTGCTAAGTGCTTTACCCCAAACGACATAGGGGCACTAATACTGAGCACACCAGAGACATTTTCGTTTAGGTTATCGAGCGAATTTTCCATGTCGTCTATATCGTCTAGCACCTGTAAGCAGCGGGTAAAATAGTGATCTCCCGCCTCGGTAGTGCTTACTTTGCGCGTGGTGCGGTGCAGTAATCGGGTAGCAAGCCCCTCTTCTAGCGCAGACACATACTTGCTCACAAGTTGCGGCGATATATCGAGCTTATCGGCAGCTTTAGAAAAAGACCCCTCTTGTACAACACTTACAAAAGTCTTCATGGTGGTTAGCTTATCCATTATTAGCAATGCCTTGTTTATAATTTTTAAATAAAGATCGTATTAATTATGTTTATAAAAACAGTTAAAGTCCACACATCGCATTTTTGCACAGTTAGTGAGTTTTTATAGCGTTATAAACACATTTTTTTGCGTAAATAACTATTTATTTACAACAAAATGGAGTTAATACGTGCTACTGCAGCAATCACGCTTCTTTTTATCCATTCTAACGCCAAGTCGGGTTTATTAATAATGCAGTATCGCTGTACGTGAATAAGCACGCTTATATTTTTATTAATGACTAAGAGATAAAGCCATGAAAAGATTAAACAACAAAGTAGCCATCGTTACTGGTGCAGCACAAGGTATTGGCGCTGCTTATGCAAAAGGTTTAGCTCAACAAGGCGCTAAAGTTGTGCTTGCTGATTTAGCCGACCCAAGCGCAGCTGTAGCTGAAATTATTGCCGCTGGCGGCCAAGCAATAGGCTGCAAAGTAGATGTAACGAATAGTGAATCGTTAGATGCCATGGTAAAACAAACCGAAGCTGAATTTGGCCCGGTTGAAATATTAGTTAACAATGCTGCTATATTTGCTGCGCTTGAGCTTAAACCATTTTGGGAAATATCTGAAGACGAATGGGATTTAGTTATGCGCGTAAATGCACGTGGGCCTTTTCAGTGTACCAAAGCAGTGTTGCCTAGCATGCGTAAATTAGGTCGTGGTAAAATCATTAACATTGCATCGGGTACATTTTTACGCGGTGCACCTATGTTTTGCCATTATGTGGCATCTAAAGGCGCGGTTGTTGGGCAAACACGTGCGTTGGCCACTGAGCTTGCTAACGATAATATTTTAGTTAATTGCCTATTAGTTGGCTTAACCGAAAGCGAAGGCGTTAAAAATAACGCACAATTTGATAAAGCTAAAAATAGCACACTAGGCTCACGAGTAATTAAACGTGCAATGGAGCCTGAAGACTTACTTGGCCCTATTTACTTTTTAGCTAGTGAAGACAGCGATTTTATGACCGGACAATGTATTAACGTTGATGGTGGCGCAATTAACTACTAACAAGCCTGATTGCTTATTTAGTGTTAATTTAAAAGCCGATGTTTACGCATCGGCTTTTTAACGAGGGGGTAAATAAAAATCAGTTTAACAATACTGTATTTATAATATCTCAATGGGCGCTTTATTTATTAACAAAATAAAAGCTAATAAAATAAGGGGATATTAATAAAATCCTTAGGTATTACCATGGCTCAACCTGCATTATTTATCTCTCACGGTTCACCTATTATGGCCGTACAGCAATCGCCAACGTCCGACTTTTTAAAAGCGCTTGGCAAGTCACTCAGCACGCCACGCGCTATTGTTATTTTTTCGGCGCACTTTGATATGGCCCACGATGAAGCGGCTCATAATATTGTAATAACCGCAGGGCAAGCGCCTGAAACCATTCACGACTTTTATAATTTTCCTGCGCATATGTATAACATTAAATACCCAGCTCCAGGTCATCCTGAGCTTGCGGGTAATATTGCAACGCTATTTAAAAATAAAGGCATTACAGCAATACTTGATGAACGCCAAGGCTGGGATCATGGAGTATGGATACCACTTCGCTTAATGTACCCGCAGGCAAATATTCCTATTGTACAAGTATCTATAAATACTCAATTAGGCGCAAAAGCCATGTATGAATATGGGCAGTTACTTGCCCCACTTCGTGACGATAATATATTAATTATTGGCTCTGGCGGCATTAGCCACAACCTACGAGAAGTGTTTAAAATCCCTGCTACACCTAACCGTGTACAAATGGTAAAAGCGTTTACCCAATGGGTTGAACACGCGCTTTTAGCGCAAGACACACCCGCACTTTTAAATTACTTAGCCGATGCACCCCATGTGTTATTTAACCACCCTACCCAAGAGCATTTTTTACCACTCTTTGCTGCTATGGGCGCAGGCGGCAAGCAAGTTGAAAAACTCTTTAGTGATATTGAAATGGATATTTTAGCGCTTGATACCTATAAGTTTTATTAATTTTAATCAGCACGCTGCAAGCGCCTTGTGTTTTTTTAATCAAAGTGTAATGGGGGTTTACAAAGCGTATGTTGGGTTAAGAGCAGCAAAGCCCAACATAAAGTTATAAAGTGGGCTTTAACGCAGCTTTTTAATGTAATTAGATGTGGCGCTATTTTCATGCGCGTCACCATAAATAATTGGTGACGGATAGTATTCTGCGTCTAACTGTATGGTGGAGGCAACATCATCACCAAAATAATCAGCAATAAAAGCAAGGCACATATCCATACCTGCTGAAACACCTGCACAAGACCAAATATTGCCATCTTTTACAAAGCGTTCTTCAACTACGGTTACAGTGTTATCTTTTTTAAGGTGATCTAGAAAAGCCCAGTGGGTGGTTACTTTTTTATGCTTAAATAGCCCCGCTTTTTGCATTAAATACATACCAGTGCAAATAGATAAAACACTGTGGCAGTTTTCAGCTGTTTTTTTAAGGTAATTAATAACGTCAAGGTCTTCCATTGCTATACGTGCACCACTACCGCCAGGTACAAATAATACATCGGGCTGCACTGGGTCAGTAAAATGATAATCGGCACTAAAACGCATGCCGTGCTCACCTGAGGGAGTCATAGAATTTAGCGATATTAATTTGGGTTTTTCACATAACCCCTTTTCTGCCAGCAGACCTATTAGTTCCCAAGAACCAACTAAATCCAGCTCTTCAACTTTGTCGTAAATTAAAAAATATATTTTCATACTATGTTATTTAGTCCTTTAATTTGTATCGTTTTTAAATAATAGGCGCTGCAATCGTGTTATAAACTTTATTAATTTGAGCAATCGTTCAAAGTAAGTTAAGCTCAAAACGATTAACTTACAAGTATCTTAAATTTATTGGGAGCAAACATGGCAACCACACTCGCATTTGACGTATACGGTACGCTTATAAACACTCACGGCGTGCTGTCTTTACTTGAAGATATGATAGGCGATAACGCGCAAAAATTTTCAAAGACATGGCGTGAAAAACAGTTGGAATACTCGTTTAGGCGTGGGTTAATGCAAAACTATATTCCGTTTTCATTATGTACAAAACATGCTCTCGATTACGCGTGTTTAGCGCATAAAACGCAGCTTAGTGACGATCAGAAGCAGCAATTGCTTGAGCAGTATAAAGTTTTACCCGCCTTTGACGATGTTAAAAAAGGGCTTGAGCAACTTAAAGCGCAAAATTACCGATTGTTTGCATTTTCAAATGGCGCTGCTGATGCGGTTAATAAATTGCTCGAAACTGCAGGTATTAGTGATCTTTTTGAAGGTGTAGTAAGTGCCGACGATATGAAAACATTTAAGCCAAACCCAGGTGTTTACAGCCATTTTTTACGCGAGACCAATTCAACGGGCGCAAACACCTGGCTTATTTCGAGTAACCCGTTTGATATTACTGGCGCTATTTCACATGGTATGCGCGGAGCATGGATAAAACGCTCTGAGGATTCTATTTTTGATCCGTGGGAAATTCAGCCAACCACCGTAGCCACCGATCTAGTGGATTTAAAAAATAAGCTTGAAGATATCAATTAAGCTGCATTTTTACTTTTATATCCCTCTTTAGCACTTAAGATTTAACCGAGTTGTAAAGGGGGTTTACTTCCTATAGTGGTATTGCCCACTTATAATACGTTCGCTTTTTGCTACCCCCTCTCATCTCTCAACTCTTATATTTTAACCATCGTACTATTTTACAAACTGTCATTATTTAGCGCGCATTTTGGCACCTTCCCATAGCTCATTTTATATACTTTGTTAGTTTTAAAAGTAATTCCTTATAACTAATCAGTCACTCCTAATTGCGAAAATAAACCTATATCTAACCCTTAATCATTATTGTAAATGCAAATTGTTACTATTAAGATCCTCAGCCCCAATACAAGTACAACCAAGGAGCGAATATGTCACAATTACAATCGGCGCAGCTCAGTCCTGTCGAAAATAAAGCAATATTTGAGCAAAACGGGTTACCACCTCAATTTAATCTCGATCAGTTTATTAACTACCAAATAGCGTCGTTGCAGGGGCTTTCGGCTGTACAACAAGCTATGGCTAAAGCGCAAAAGCCGTTTTCTGGCGTGTCTGTTAATACACTTGCCGCCACTGTAAATGATGTAGATTTAGCCAAACCTCTTGCTGATTTTCCTGCCGTATTAAACGAGCTTAAAAGTGTGTATTTAGATCACGCTGTTTATTTTCATCATCCGCGTTATATGGCGCATTTAAATTGCCCCGTTACGTACCCTGCGGTTGTGGCTGAGCACATCATTGGCGCAATCAACACGTCGGTAGACACCTGGGATCAAAGCGCTGGCGCGACCCTTATTGAACAAAAATTAATTGATTGGAGCTGTGAAAAAGCAAAATTACCTAGCACTGCCGATGGTGTTTTTACCAGTGGTGGTACGCAATCGAACTTAATGGCTATGCTTGTTGCACGCGAAGTCGCAGTGAGCCGCTATGCACCTAATCATGAAGTAAAACTGCAAGGCTTGCCTGAAGTCGCCTCTCGTTTTCGTATTTATTGCTCTGAGGTTGCGCATTTTAGTATTCAAAAGGCAGCGGCATTACTGGGCCTTGGTTATAACGCGGTAGTGCCCGTGGCTACAAACAATAAAATGCAAATGGATATGGACGCACTTAACCACGCAATTGCGGATTCTAAAGCTAAGGGCGAATTACCTATCGCTGTGGTAATTACCGCAGGTACAACCGATTTTGGCTCAATTGACCCTGTTGAAGACATAGCAAAACTTGCTAAAAAAGAGCAGCTTTGGTGCCATGTTGATGGCGCATACGGCGGCGGATTATTGGTAAGCGAGCATCACCGAAGTGCTTTAAACGGCATAGAACAAGTAGATTCAATTACCATTGATTACCATAAATCGTTTATGCAACCGGTTAGCTGCAGTGCTTTTTTATTAAGTGACAAACGCCACTTTAGCCATATTACCCTTTACGCCGACTATCTAAACCCGCTTGCTGAGGCCGGCAATGGTACGCCAAATTTAGTTGATAAAAGCTTACAGACCACACGCCGTTTTGATGCCCTAAAGCTTTGGTTAACACTGCGCACCATGGGTGAAGCGCCACTTGGTCGAGCGTTTGATAAAGTAATTGGTCTTGCTCGTCAAACCCACATTGTACTTAACGACCACCCAGATTTTGAAGTTATAAATTACCCAGAACTTAGCGCATTGGTATTTCGCTTTGCACCAGAGGAGCTAAAACATAACCCCGATTTACTCGACACCCTAAACCTGCACGTACGCCAAACATTCTTAAATACTGGTGAAGCCATGATTGCGCGCACCAAAATTAACGGCCGTCATTACCTTAAATTTACGTTACTTAATGCCCAGTGCCAATTGAGCGATGTGCGCGCCGTGCTTGAACAAATTAGCACTATTGCGTGGCAAACGTATAAGGAGCAAAAATAATGAGTAACCAACCTTATGACTTTATAGCCATTGGCCTTGGCCCGTTTAATTTATCGTTAGCGTGTTTAAGTGAGCCACTGGAGGGCGTGAAAAGCTTATTTTTAGAGCAGCGTAGCCAATTTGATTGGCACCCCGGAATGATGCTAGAAGGTGTTACTTTACAAACGCCGTTTATGTCTGACTTGGTGACTCTTGCAGACCCTACCAGTAAGTACAGTTTTTTAAATTATGCCAAGCTTAATAATCGCTTATACCCATTTTATATTCGCGAGAGCTTTTTTTTACTGCGTAAAGAATACAATCTCTATTGCCAGTGGGTGTGCTCGCAGCTTAGCAACGTAAGCTTTGAGCAAAGTGTAACTCTGGTTAAGTTTTGCCAGCAAAGTGAGTGCTATACTGTTACCTGTAAAACCCCAAATGGGGAGCAGCACTATGTTACGCGCCACTTAGTGCTTGGCACCGGCCCTGCCCCATATATTCCTGATTGCGCAGTGCAAAGTAATTCTAATAACGTACTGCACAGTAGCGATTTTTGCCACCGCCTTGATGAGCTAAAAGCGGCTAAACGCGTTACGGTTGTAGGGGCTGGGCAAAGTGCGGCTGAAATTTATCACACCTTATTACAACAAGCTGTGCCAAACGGTTTGCAACTAGATTGGATTGCGCGATCGCCGCGTTATTTTCCGCTGGAATACACTAAACTCACCCTTGAAATGACCTCTCCTGAGTATGTAGATTACTTTTATAATTTAAAAACTGAGCAACGAGATTGGCTTAATCAAAATCAAAAAAACTTATTTAAAGGCATTAATGGCGATTTAATTAATGACATTTTTGACACCCTTTACGCGCAAAGCCTAGATGGGCCCATTTCTACCACATTTAAAACTAACAGCAAGCTTACCAATACACGTAAAAGTGCTGGTCGCTTAGTCACTGAGTTTTATCATCAAGAGCTAAATGAAGCCTTTGAAATAAAAACCGATTACTTAATTTGTGCCACGGGCTTTAAATACAAGCGCCCTGCTTTTTTAAACCCCATTGCACAGCAACTCCCAGAAGATGAGCAAGGCCGCTACTTAGTTAGCCGCGAGTATGCGGTAGATAGCGAACAAAAACGTATATTTGTACAAAATGCAGAGCAGCACACCCATGGTTTTGTAACCCCCGATTTAGGCATGGCGTGTTATCGCAACAGTATAATTTTGCGCGAAATACTCGGTTATGCGCCGTATCAGGTTGAGCAAAAAATTGCTTTTCAGTGTTTTGATTTAAGCGATGTAGAAACCCATTCACAGCAAAAGAGTAACGCCGCATGAGTTTACGTTTAGCGCTTATTTTGCTTACGGTTATTTCGGTCGTGTGCGACACCTTATTACTGCCGTTTTATCCGCAATTTTTTGCCAGCGAATTTTCTGTAAGTAATCCCACACTTATTGGGGTATTCGTAGCTAACTGTTGTATTACCGTTATGCTCGCGCTGCCCCTGTGGGCAAAGGTTGCCAAAAAATACCACGAGTTGGCTCTTTGGCTTGTAACGCAAGTGATTGCCGCCTGCTTTGGTTTGCTTTGTTATTTTGCAACTAACGTGTGGGAATTTTGGTTTTATTATCAGCTTATGTTGGTGCTTAAAGCCAGTTACCTGCTTATTTACCCGTTTGCACTGCGTTTAGAGCAGCAAAGTAAGCACCTTTCTATTATTGGCTTGTTTTCGGTACTTATGCACTTTGGTGCTATTGGCGGCGCGTTAGTGGGCGGGTACTTTTTTAGTATAAATGCACCGCGTTATGCATTGTTATTAAGTGCTGCGGGCGATGTAATACAAGTGCTGCTGTGCGCCTATTTAATGGTGAGCTTAAAGTTAGGTATTTATCAGCAAGCGATTGAAAGCGAAAAACCACGTACTCGTACACCGTATTTTATTTGGCAATTTTGCTTTATAAGCGTGGTGGTTTACTTTAGTGCGTTTTTAATTAGGCCGTTTTTTACTACCCATTGGCAAGGAATGAGCGCACAAAGCAGTGCATTCCAAAGTGCGCTTGTGTACGCCATTCCTGCTTTTGCAGCCCTACTTATGCTGTTGTTTAACCACTTTCGGCAGCACTTACCTTTTCCTACGCTTAGCCGCACCAGTACATTGTTGTGTGCTCTTATTTTTGGCGCTATTGGGCTTTATTTACAGGCGCAAGAGTCGGTGTGGTTAGTTGTCAGCTCTCGCGTTTTATACGGTATAGCGCTATTTCAGGTCATGGTTTTATTAGAAGTGATGTTATTTGCTAAAAGCGAGCCTGCTCATTACGGCAGTGATTTTGCCAAAGTGCATGTTGCGCAAAATATTGGCGTTATTTTAGCGTCGTTATTAGTGGGTATGAGTGTGGAATATTTTAATACCACCGTGCCTTTTTACTTTGCTGCCATTGGCTTTGCAAGCCTTGGCGCTATTTTGCTATGGCGCGTTAAATTTGTTAGCCAAGCTGCACACACAGCCACTTAATAATTAAAAAGATTTAGGAGTTTTTATGTATTTTTCATCTTTTGTAACCACGTTACAACACACAGGTAATGTGACTATGCGGTTACTACAGCAAAGCGATATGCCCATAATTTGCCAGTGGCTTACACTACCTTACGCCCATTTTTGGGGTATGAGTAAACACACCCCCGAGCAAATGTGCAGCGCCTACCAAGATATAATTAACAACCCGCACCATCATGCCTATGTTATTGAGCAAAATAATGAGCTGCTTGCCTTAGTTGAGCTTTACAGCCCAAAGCACGACAAACTACTCGCAGCTGCCTATGAGGTACTGCCAAACGATACCGGCATGCATATTTTACTTGCCCCAAATACACAGCCTAAACGCCATTTTAGTTTTGAAATAATGCAGTGCGTATTGCACAGTATTTTTACTCATAATGCCGATGCACGCGTAGTGGTAGAGCCCGATATTGCCAATAGTAAAATTCATACCTTAAATAAGCGTTTAGGTTTTGTGCATACTAAGCAAATAAACCTTGGTGATAAAAACGCCTACCTTGGGTTTTGTAATAAAGCTGCGTTTGAAACGCACGTTAATTTACATCACAAAGCGCAAACGCCAATAAACACCGACTATATAAAGTTTGACCACTGGCAATGGGCAAACAGGCACTTACAAAGTAAAGCCATTAGCGAGCTGGTACACGAGCGCTTATTGGTTGCAGAGCAAACCCCACAAGGTTTTAAAGTAAATATTGAAGGGGGTTATTTTATATTTAATGGCCGTGCTATGGCGCTTAACCACATAGATATAGACGAGCCAAGCTTATGCTTTTATAACCTTAACAACGAGCAAGTAGAGCTTGATGTACTGCACTTTTTTAGTGTGCAAGGCCCTGCGCTGGGTTTAACTGGCGAGCGTTTAGCCACCTACCTTGAAGAGCTTAACGCCACTCTTGCGAGTGCCTGTTATAAACGCGAAAACAACACCCTTAGCGCAGCCGAACTAGCGCAATTAGGGCTACAACAAATAGAGGCCGCAATGAGCGAAGGCCACCCTGCGTTTGTGGCTAATAATGGCCGTATTGGTTTTAGCAAAACCGACTTTTTACGCTATGCGCCAGAGGTGGGTAAACCGTTTAAAGTATTGTGGTTAGCGGCGCATAAAACAGTATGTGATTTTGCTTATAGTGAATACTTTAGTGATTACCC
>NZ_AUTO01000024.1:0-1926 GCF_000498055.1 Pseudoalteromonas sp. TB51 | reverse complement strand
CCGCCGTGTTTATGGCTGTGTGTATGATGGCTCTTGGTGAGTGGGGCGCACCAGAGGCGCAACAACACGCCAAAGAAATGCGTAATCAGGCAATTTATGGCGGCGATGTATTCAATGCACAAAAAGGCGTATGGGCTAAAGATGGCAACAACTTTATTAATATTGAAGATGTAGATCAAAACGGCCGTTTAAACGGTGTGCACATGTATCAATTTGATAAGTCACTCGATTTAACTCAAATAACCAAAGCTAAAGTGGCCATTGGTCGTGATGAAGGTTGGCTATTACGCGATGTAAACAAGGTTCATATTAGTGATGAGCAAATAAGCAGTGAACACATTGATGAAGAGTTTTACCCTTCGCAATTAACGGGCGAAAAGCTTGGTGTTGTATCGGTAAAGCCTGAGTCGCTTTCCTTTACAGGGCTTTGGTCGTACTTAGGGTATTTACAGCAAAATGAGCAAGATACCAGCACCTATGAGCTGGCCTTGTGGCGTAAGCTAATGCAGCCTGTGTCTGTTGCCGTAATGCTACTGGTTGCACTGTCGTTTATATTTGGCCCGTTACGTACCGTTACTATGGGTGCACGTATCATTATGGGTGTAGTAACGGGAATTGTATTTCACTTAATAAATGAGATATTTGGTCCTGTGGTAATGGTTTATCAAATACCCGCTATTATAGGCGCGGTACTGCCAAGTATACTATTTATAGGCTTTGCTACGTACATGATGAATAAGCGGGTATAGCCGTTATAAGCGCTTATTTAATACTAAAAAAGGTGACCTATGGTCACCTTTTTTGTTTTTATAACGCGTTATTCAAAAACTAATACTAATCAGCTTAATTAAGTGATCAATTTTGAGGCTGGAAAAACGTGTTGATAGCTAGGCAAAAAATCGCTATTTAGTTGCTCTCGGCAGTTGCTCCTGCATTGCTCTACCTTCTGCATCCATGCAGTCGTAAATGAGAATTTTTTAACGGAGGTAGCGACAAGTTAGCCCCGCAAAATAATTAAGTATTATTGCGCATTGGTATAAATGGGTATTAATCTAGCTCGCGGTAAATACGTTTGTTTTCTTCTTTTGTAAGAGTAATTACCTCAGTTTTTGAGACATAGTCTTGCAGCGCTTTTTTGTTTTTAAAATCAATTAATACCACAAGGTTACCTAAGCCAAGCAGGGCACTTAGGCTGCGAACAATAGACTGCGGCCAACTAATTAAGCTTCCTTCACTAGTTTGTACTTTTAAACGCCATGCGCGCATGCCAATAGTTTGCCCGCTTTTAGTCCAAAAATAGCCAAAAAATACTAAAGTAACAATAACAAGTAAGGCACTTCGAATACTCGACAGCAGCAGTGACTCTTGAATAAGTGCCGATACATCTTCAGCACCATTTAAACTAATAACATCAAGTGAAATAAGCCCTTGTACGGCAAATAAATAGAGCACAACCGTTAACATAGCAAACGCAATAATAGCTAACGTATCATAAACTAACGACGCAAAACGACGCCAAAAACCAGCTCGTGGAAACTCACCCGACATAAATACACTCTCACTGTTAATATGCGCGCTAGTTTAGCAAAAAAGCTCACAAATACTAAGCGCTATAGTTCAGTGATATACCTTGGCGTTATTATTAGCTGTATTTAATACTTCAACCAGTAAACGACATTTTGCACAGGCTGTCTAAATGTTAAGCGGTTGATCAGGCTAATGTCATAAAACGCTTGCTGCCACCCCTATTGTTTGTATAATGCTTGGCATAGAGACGAAGGCACATAAATAATCCTGAGCTCTAAAGTGGTTTTTCTTTATCTTCTCGTGTTTAGAAGGTTAAAGAAAAATGACGCCAGCGTGATGAAATTGGTATACATGGGGGATTCAAAATCCCCTGCCGAAAGGCGTGCCGGTTCGAGCCCG
>NZ_AUTO01000023.1:0-4231 GCF_000498055.1 Pseudoalteromonas sp. TB51 | reverse complement strand
CAACTAAATAGCGAATTTTTTGCCTTGCTATCAACACGTTTATCCATCCTCAAAATAGATCACTTAATTATGCGGATTGGTATAAAAGGACGTTTTATGAAAATGTTTCTGTTAGCGTTTATAGTTTTGGTTGCGCAATTTAATGTGCTGGCATGTACTAAAACGCTAAAAATGGGCACCAACGAAACCAACTGGGCGCCCTATTTAATTAAACAAGGCAATGCCTTTGTAGGCGCAGAGGTAGATACGGTTAACGCTGTTTTTAAAAATTCGCCTTTTTGTATTGAGTGGGTTTATTTTCCGAGCTTATCGCGGGTTCAGCAAGAGCTAAAAACAGGCCATATTGATATTACCTTTGCGGCAAGTTATACAAAAGAGCGCGCCGAGTACTCTTATTTTACTGATGTTTATCGCGATGAAGTTATGCTGCTTTATAAGCATGAAAACGCCAAAGATGTAATTAATTTGGCGGCGCTTTTTGAACGTGGCTTTATTGTTGGCGTTAACAGAGGCAGCTTTTTTGGCGCTGAGTTTGAAAAAATAAGAAAACACTACCCCAACCAAATAGTACTCACCGCAGATGCAAATACACGCTTTGGTATGCTTAACAAAAAGCGAGTTGATTACGTGATTGACGACTCTGTTGTCGCAAAATATTTTGCTAAGCGCTACAGCACCATTTTACCGGTTAAAACGGCGCCAGCTATCAATGTTAATGGCGTACATTTTATGATGAGTAAACAGTCGGTCACGCTTGACGAAGTAGCTGTAATTAATCGCCTTATTAAAAATAATAAAGCGGCCATAGAGCGCATTTACAAACCCTATTAACCTGCGGTTTTACACTTATATAGATTCATAACCCAACGTGCTGCCATTTTAGGTATGTATCTTTTACCTTTCATTACCATGGGGGGATCTGTATAATTCGCCAGCTAATTTACCCTATTGCTTGGTCTTGTTTGTGGCGTTTTGCTGCAGTTGGCCCCTGTCAGTACTCATTCTAGGACTAACTTTTTGATCTCCACCGCAAATATTACGATGCAGTTTGGCGCAGAGCCGTTGTTTGAAAACATTTCAGCTAAATTTGGTAACGGTAACCGTTACGGTTTAATTGGCGCTAACGGCTGTGGTAAGTCGACCTTCATGAAAATTTTAAGCGGTGCGCTTGTGCCAAGTGCAGGTAATGTGTCGATTACGCCAGGGCTTAAAGTAGGTAACCTAAGCCAAGACCAGTTTGCGTTTGAACAATACAGCGTTGTAGATGCCGTAATTATGGGCGACGTAGAGCTTTGGAAAGTAAAGCAAGAGCGCGACCGTATTTACTCATTACCAGAAATGAGCGAAGAAGACGGCATGAAAGTGGCCGACCTTGAAAGCGTTTTTGCCGAAATGGACGGTTATACAGCCGAAAGCCGCGCTGAAGAAATACTATTAGAAGCGGGTATAGATAAAGAGTTTCATTATGGGTTAATGGCAAACGTTGCCCCAGGTTGGAAATTACGTGTGCTTTTAGCGCAGGCGCTGTTTGCAAACCCAGACATACTGCTACTCGATGAGCCAACCAATAACTTGGATATTCATACCATTACGTGGCTAGCTAATGAGCTTAATAAACGTAAATGCACCATGATTATTATTTCGCATGACCGCCACTTTTTAAACTCGGTATGTACTCACATGGCCGACATTGATTACGGTGAGCTGCGTATTTACCCAGGTAACTACGAAAAGTTTTTAGAAGCGGCAGGCTTACAGCGAGAGCAATTATTAGCCGAAAACGCTAAAAAAAGCGCTGAGATTGACGAGCTTCAAGACTTTGTTAACCGTTTTGGTGCTAACGCCTCTAAAGCTAAACAAGCCAGTTCGCGTGCTAAAAAAATGGATAAAATTAAGCTTGATGAAGTTAAAGCGTCAAGCCGTATGAGCCCATCGTTAAGTTTTGACGAAGGCAAAAAAATGTACCGCCAAGCGCTTGAAGTTAATAAACTTGGCCACGGTTTTGATGGCGAAACATTATTTAGCGGCGGCGACTTTTTACTAGAAGCTGGCGCAAAGCTTGCGGTTATTGGCGAAAACGGTGTGGGTAAAACCACCTTTTTACGCTGTTTAGTAAACGAGCTTAAAAGTAATGAAGGCGAAATTAAATGGTCTGAAAATGCGACCTTTGGCTACTGCCCGCAAGACAGCACAAAAGATTTTGATAACGATTTAACGTTATTTGATTGGATGTCGCAATGGCGTACAGCCAAGCATAACGATTTAATGGTACGCGGCATGTTAGGGCGTTTGTTGTTTACCGCCGACGATTCAAACAAAAAAGCGCGTAACTGTTCAGGTGGTGAAAAAAACCGTTTGTTATTTGGTAAGTTAATGATGCAAGACGTAAACGTACTTGTAATGGACGAGCCAACCAACCACATGGATATGGAAGCCATTGAAGCGCTAAACAATGCACTTAAAGACTTTGCGGGTACGCTTATTTTTGTAAGCCACGACCGCGAGTTTGTATCGTCTTTAGCAACACGTATTATTGATATTAAAGACAAGCAGGTCATTGATTTTCAGGGTACGTTTGACGAATACCTAGCAAGCATAGAAGAGAAAAAAATCGCTTAAGTTGTAGCAGCGATTTTATATCGCGTCTGTTTTAGGTTTAAGCTTTTAGGCTTAAGCTTTTAGGTTTCAAAAACTAAAAATAGAGCCTAAGCTGTTTTAAAAAGGTGCTGTTTAGCGCCTTTTTTTGTGGGTGTTTAAATAGGTGGGTGCGCATTGTTTTTGTTTAACAGTGATTATGTCGCCACCGAGAAATGAATGAGAAGAGCAGGAGAAATTGCTCACCAATCACCGTGTTTTCTCTGTGTAGCGCAAAGCGCCTCTGTGTCCTCGGAGGTGGTATTTAATTTACAATTAATGAAAAGCTGTACATCAACCCTGAACAAGCTCTGTGCCTACAGGCCACGAACTAAAATTTAGACAATAAAAAAGGGGAGCTATTTTGCTCCCCTTTGTGCCTATAATTTTGATTTATTTAAGATCAAATCTATCGGCGTTCATTACTTTTACCCATGCATTTACGAAGTCATGTACAAAACGTTCATTGTTGTCGTCTTGTGCGTAGAATTCGCTTAGTGCACGTAATATAGAGTTTGAACCAAACACTAAATCTATACGTGTTGCGGTCCATTTTATGGTGCCTGTTTTACGTTCAACAATGTTGTAAACACCTGGCTCAGACGGTTTCCAGTTATTGGCCATGTCGGTTAAGTTTACAAAAAAGTCGGTAGAAAGCGCACCTACGTTGTCGGTAAATACGCCGTGTTTGCTGCCTGCGTAGTTTGTGCCTAACACGCGCATTCCGCCAAACAGTACGGTCATTTCTGGTGCTGTTAGACCCATTAACTGGCTACGCTCTAAAAGTAGCTCTTCTGGCGATACGCTAAAGTCGCCTTTAAGGTAGTTTCTAAAGCCGTCGTGTACTGGCTCTAACGGTTCGAACGACTCGGCATCGGTCATTTCGTCGGTTGCATCGCCGCGCCCTGGCGCAAACGGTACAGTTACGTCAACACCAGCTTGTTTTGCAGCTTGCTCTACAGCTGCCGTGCCACCTAATACGATTAAATCTGCAATGCTGATAGGCTTAGCTAAACCTGCTTTAAATTTTTCAAGGGCGCTAAGTACGCTTGCTAAGCGCTCTGGCTCATTGCCTTGCCAATCTTTTTGCGGAGCTAAGCGAATACGCGCGCCATTTGCACCACCACGGCGGTCTGAACCTCGGTACGTACGTGCGCTATCCCATGCTGTAGTAATTAAATCGGTTGCGCTTACTCCACAATCAAGAATTTGTGCTTTTAGCTCACTAATTTCATCATCAGATAGGGTGTAGTCAACAGCCGGAATTGGGTCTTGCCAAATTAGGTCTTCGCTTGGTACATCTTTACCTAAGTAACACGCTTTAGGACCTAAGTCGCGGTGCGTAAGTTTAAACCACGCGCGGGCAAACACATCAGAAAAATACTCAAAGTCGTTGTTAAAACGTTCAATAATTTTACGGTAGATTGGGTCTACCTTCATGGCCATATCGGCGTCGGTCATCATTGGGTTTAAACGAATTGATGGGTCTTCTACATCTACCGGCTTGTCTTCTTCTTTAATGTTTACAGGCTCCCATTGGTGCGCGCCTGCTGGGCTTTTAGTTAGTTCCCACTCGTAGTTTAATAGTAAGTGGCAG
>NZ_AUTO01000022.1:0-668 GCF_000498055.1 Pseudoalteromonas sp. TB51 | reverse complement strand
CGGCCGCTATCGTTACTCAAGCCCTAAACAAATTAAAACGCAAAGTGCTTTAGAAACGCGTACGCGACAATCGTACCAACGCCAAGGCAAACAGTTTACTAGCCCTTATGCGAGCAAAAAAACGGGTGCCTCGGGTTTAAGCCGCAGTAGTTATACACCGCCTAAAAGCCGCAGTAGTTACTCGCGTTCGAGTAGTTATAGCAACAGCTCTGGATCGGTACGCAATAGCGGTAGCAGAACCTCTCGTGGCGTGAGCCGTGGTAAGTAAAGAATAAGTTGGAGTTAGAAATATGTACGAATTTAATGGAATAACTACGTGGTCGCTACAAGCTTTGGCGATTGATTTTGCAATTATCGTGTTGTTATTTGTAAGCCTAAAATACATTAAGGGCTGGGTTTCAAACCTTCATGCAAATGACGAAATAACAGAACGTGATAACTTTGCTTTTGGTATTAGCTTTGCGGCAGGCTTAGTTGCACTTGCCATTGTATTAACGGGTGTGAGTAGTGGCGCCTTTGCTGCGTCGTTACAACAAGAAGCCCTGCAAATGCTAGGCTATGGTGTATTAGCCATTGTACTGATTAAATTAGGCCACTTTTTTCAAGACAAGGTCGCGCTTCGCAAAGTCAGCCTGCACGACGAAATTGTAAAAGGTAATGTAACAGCC
>NZ_AUTO01000021.1:0-5724 GCF_000498055.1 Pseudoalteromonas sp. TB51 | reverse complement strand
GCTAAAACCCGCGGTGATAAAACATTATTTTATGGCCGCCGCGGCACAACTACACATTTTGCACTGCAAGAGGCAATAACCGAGCTTGAAGGCGGCGAAGGCTGCGCACTTTACCCATGCGGCGCTGCGGCAATAAGCCAAGCGTTATTGTCGTTTGTAAAAGCGGGCGATCATATTTTAATGGTTGATAACGTGTATGAACCTACGCGTGATTTTTGCGATAAAATTTTAGCGGGTCTAGGTGTTACCACCACTTATTACCCACCTACAATTGGCGCAGGTATTGAGGCGTATATTCAGCCAAACACAAAAGTGCTGTTTTTAGAATCGCCTGGCTCTATAACCATGGAAATACAAGATGTACCTGCCATGGTTAAAGTAGCAAATGAGCATAATATTATGACCATGCTTGATAACACCTACGGCAATGGCTTGCATTACCGCCCACTTGAACACGGTGTAGATATTAGTATTCAAGCAGCAACTAAGTACATTGTTGGCCACTCTGATGTAATGATGGGTGTAGCAGTGGCAAATAAAAAGTACTGGCCAACCCTACGTGAGCAGTCGTACTTATTAGGGCAATGCACCAGCGCAGATGATGCCTATTTAGCGCTTAGAGGCTTACGTACTATGGCAGTGCGTTTAAATCAGCACGAAAAGGCGGCTATAGAGGTGGCAAAATGGCTTGAGCAACATGAGTTAGTTGATCATATTCGCCATCCTGCATTTGAAAGCTGCCCTGGGCATGAATTTTTTAAGCGCGACTTTAATGGCAGCAATGGGTTGTTTTCATTTGTAATGAAAACCGGAAACCAAAAAGCCATTGATGCGTTTTTAGATAGCCTTGAGCACATTAAAATGGGTTTTTCGTGGGGCGGCTTTGAAAGTTTAGTCACCGCCAATTTGACCATGAAAGGTTTACGTTCGAACACTGGTTGGGATTTAGGCCCTGTTATTCGCTTGCATATTGGCCTTGAAGACATTGATGATTTAATTAATGACTTAAGCCAAGCACTTGAGGTATACCAACAGCATTTATAAAAATAGGCTAAATAAACAAAGTTTGGCCTGTTACATTTAAACGGTTTGTTACAAAGCTCACTTATGGTGAGCTTTTTTTTGCTGGTAATTCAAGGTGTTTACACTTACTGTTGTTACATTACGCTTTATTTTAAAGCATGAGCAACGTCATTAAGGAAAGCCAATGGCAACATCATCATTAGTGAACATAGGGCGATTAACCCAAATAGCGGGTTTTGAGCTAGTACGTATGTTTTTAACCAAGCGCGGCTTAATTGCAATGGCCGCCTTTGCCCTTGTTTGGTTACTTATTTTACGCTACCCGATAGGCCAAGCCGTCAGCATTATTAGTGCCCCCAATTTTGAACAAATGGCACGCGATATTTCAGGCAGTATTGGTTTAAGTAAGTTGCTTGATTGGCCTGAGGCCGAATTTGCTATGTACTGGCTAATCGCTTTGTATAGCTTTCCGCTGTTTGCTATTTTTATATCAAGCGATCAAACCGTTGGCGATAGAGAACGCGGCACATTACGGTTTTTATCATTGCGCTCTACACGGTTTGAAATTTTATTTGGCCGTTTTTTAGGTCAGCTTGGCGTGTTAGCGTGTTTATTAGCTATTACCCTAGTGGCAACCCTTGGCGTACTTGGCTACAGAGAGCCTAGCCTATTAATGGGTGGATTAAGCCGTGCGGTTTCTATATTTATAATAATGGTGGTGGTACTTAGCCCGTTTGTAGCATTAATGAGTTTGATTAACACGTTTGCTCGCTCGTCGCGTTTAGCAATTGTGTTAGCCATTTTATATTTTGCTGGTGGCGGCATTATTGTGGGTATATTGGCGTGGCAAGTACCGGCTCTAAATGCGCTCGATTACCTTTTCCCAGGGGTTAATTCTGAGCTTTTAGCTGGGCAAAACCTACCTTTATTGAGTGCCTTAGGTGTGCCGCTTATTCAAAGCGCTGTATTTATAGCGATTGCGCATCGAATATTTACAAGGAGTTCGCTATGAGCGTATTAATAAAAGCCAGCGGCTTGAGTAAATCGTATGGCGCAAAGCAAGCACTTAACAACGTAAGCTTTGAAATTCAAAAAGGCGTACCTGTGGCGTTAGTGGGCCCAAATGGCGCCGGTAAAACCACATTATTTAGTTTATTGTGCGGCTATATTAACCCAAGCCACGGTGAGCTCAGTATTTTAGGGCATAAGCCTGGTAGTGCCGCGTTGTTCAACCAAGTGAGTGCATTACCGCAAGATGCGCAGTTAGATCCGCGTTTTAATATAGATAAGCAACTGGCGTTTTATGGCAAGCTTCAAGGCATGGGCGCTAAACAAAGCCACAATGAAGCGCTGCGCGTACTTGATTTGGTAGGCTTAAAAGAAGTCGCTAAACAGCGTGCAGGCGATTTATCTCACGGTATGCGCAAACGGGTTACGATAGCGCAAGCGCTGATTGGCTCGCCGAAAATAGTGATGCTTGATGAAGCCACAGCAGGGCTTGACCCTATTCATGCCAGAGAGGTGCGAGAGCTGGTATCGAGCTTAAGCGATGAAGCCACCTTTATTTTAAGTTCGCACGATTTAACCGAACTTGAGCGATTATGCTCCCAAGTGCTCCACCTAGATAAGGGCATTTTGAGCGAGCACCAAACAAAAGACAACAATACGCATACTCACTTTTATACCTTAATGCTCAACGAGGCGTATCAAAATGTGGAGCAACAACTGCAGGCGTTAGCAGGTGTAAGCCGTGTGTATATGAGCCAACATAAAGAATACGTGATTGAGTACCAGCCAACCGGTGAGCCACTTGATATTGCTTTATTAAACTTTTGCCATCAACAAAACTGGCAATATAGGCAGTTAGTAAATGGTCACACCTTAGAAAATCAAATATTTACACAGGAGAAAGCATAATGGGACTACTCAGTGGTTTAATGGGAAATGCAAGCGAAGTAGATGATTCTGATTTAGAAAAAGTACTTGCCAATACCCTAATAGATGGCGAACAAGTAGAAAAAGCCTATAAGGTGATTCGCGATATGTTTATTTTTACTAATAAGCGTTTAATTTTAATTGATAAGCAAGGTATGACCGGCTCTAAAATGGAAATGGTGAGTATTGCTTATTCTAAAATTACTAAGTTCAGTAAAGAAAGTGCTGGGCACTTTGATTTAGATGCCGAGCTTAAAATTTGGATTGGTTCAGACCCAACGCCTATTAGTAAAGAGTTTAAATCGGGCGATAATATTAACGAAGTTTATCGTGTAATAAGTCAGCATGCGCTTTAGTTTGCTGAACATGTTTTAAGTAGTTGTTGACTATATGTTGCAACTACTTTAAATTTACAGTTTCTTACACCTACTTACAATTAACTTAATAAATACAACTGCTTAATTAAGTTTTCATTCAGTTTCTCAGCGTTAGCATGTCCCCACTTTAGTCAATGAGCTAAAGCATAAAAAGCAATGCACAAAGGGAAGTCTTACAATGAAAAAATTAGCAGTTATTATTTCAAGCATTTTATTATCTAGCACTGCGGCTGCTGCAGACAGCTACAATTCAATCAGTAATTTAAGCTACAAAGATAGCGATAACAACGACACTGTTGCTGTAGACTCTATTTATTACCTATCTCCTAAAAAAACATTAGGTCCGTACGATCAGTTTGAGTACATTAATAAACAAACTAACGTTTACGGCGGTTATGCTGATGACGACTTTGGTGATGTTACTAACATTGGTGGCGAATACTTTATTAATGAATTTGTTGTTGGCGCATCTTACGAAAACCTTGACCCAGATTCGGGCTCTAACGGTGAGCTTTACAAGCTAACTGGTGGCTACTTCTTTAACCCTGATTTATTAGCAAAAGTAACGCTTGTTGAAAACAAAGACGGCGATGACTTTGCTTTGTTTGATTTAGCATACAATCACATGCTAAACAGCACAGACTACGTAGGTGTAACACTTACATCTGATGACGACTTTGATTACCGCGCTGTTGCAGCTAAGTACTTTATTGACTTACAGCAAGGTAACTTTTTAACGTTTGAAGGTAAATACGAGAGCATTGAAGATGCAGAAAACCAGTGGGTAGCAGAAACTAACTACTACTTCTCAAAAGCAACCTCGGTATTTGCTAACTATAACAAGCAAGATACATACAGCTTTGGTGCTCAGCACTTCATCAATAAAAACATTGGTCTTAAAGTCGGTTACGAGAACAATGCAGATGACTCTGATAACGATGCATACTTTGCAAACATGCGTTTTCAGTTTTAATTAAGCCCTGTACTTAATTAAAAGCATAAAAGCCCGCTACTTTAGCGGGCTTTGTTGTTTTTGACTTAAATTAACCGTGGTAAAAGTTTTACCAGGTGCAATTACGGTCTTTGTTCTGCTCATCTAAATAGCGTTGCAGCGGTGCAAAGTAATCAAGCATAGCGGTTGCATCCATTTGCGGCTTGCCTGTGATGGTTTCAAGGGCTTCTTGCCATGGACGAGAAGAGCCCATTTCTAGCATTGCGTTTAGCTTATCCCCTGCTTCTTTTGAATTATAAATAGAGCAGCGGTGAATGGCTTTATCGTTACCAGCTATTTCACATAAGCTACGGTGAAATTCAAACTGTAAAATATGTGCTAAAAAGTAACGTGTATAAGGGGTGTTGCCTGGTACGTGGTATTTAGCACCTGGATCAAAGTCATCTTCGCTACGTGCAATAGGCGCTTTAACACCTTGGTATTTTTCACGTAGCTCCCACCACGCTTTATTATAATCTTGTGGCTTTACTTGGCCCGAAAATACCTGCCAGCGCCATTGATCAACCATTAAGCTAAAGGGCACAAAGGCAACTTTATCTAGCGCCATTTTCATTAGTAAGCCAATGTCTTTTGACTCATCAGGTACTTGCTCGAGTAAACCAATCTCTTTTAAGTAACCGGGTGTAACCGATAAAGCAATGGTGTCGCCAATGGCTTCGTGAAAACCATCGTTGGCACTTTCTTGATAAAATAAAGGTTGTTTATTATAAGCGCGCTGATAAAAGTTGTGGCCTAGCTCATGGTGAATAACAGAAAATTCTTCGCCGGTGCGTTGAATACACATTTTAATGCGTAAATCGTCTTTGCTATCTATATTCCAAGCAGAGGCATGACACTGTACGTCTCTGTCTTTTGGTTTTACAAATAACGAACGCTCGTAAAAGGTCTCTGGCAGTGGCTCAAACCCCATTGAGGTAAAAAAGGTTTCAGCACCTTTAACCATTTTTAGCTCGTCGTAATTATTTTTAGCTAATAGCTCGGTAACATCGTAACCCGGATCGGCGTTTTCTGGCGCGACCACATCGTAAATATTACCCCACGCTTGCGCCCACATGTTTCCTAATAAGTGCGCAGGAATAGGCTCATCTTGAACTACTTTGTCGGTGCCGTATTTTTCGCCTAATTTAGCGCGTACATGACAATGCAGTGAGTTATAAAGTGGTTTTACTTGCCCCCAAATGCGGTCAAGCTCGGTAGTAAAGTCATCGGCTGGCATATCGTACTTGCTGCGCCACATTGCGCCGGTATCAGCATAACCTAGCTCTTTAGCCCCTTCGTTTGTAAGGGTTACTTGCTGCTCGTAAAGTGGGCGCATTGGCTTTGAAATTTGGCGCCACCCTTGCCATAAATCAAGTAGCTCGTTGTAATCACGGCTGG
>NZ_AUTO01000020.1:0-3413 GCF_000498055.1 Pseudoalteromonas sp. TB51 | reverse complement strand
GCCAATCGGTAGGTGGTAATGGCCAGCGCCGTCGTCGCCCAAATAACGATTAATCATTATTAAAGATTGTATTGGCCTTTAATTAAACGCCGATAAAAAAACGCGCTACCTTTTTAATAGAAGTAGCGCGTTTTTTATTATTTGTAATTTATACTTACCTGATCAACGAATTAACGCCTAAACCCACAAACAAGGTAACGCTAACGCTTAGTAAGGTGCCTAGCATAACGTACTCGGTGAGCTTTTTATCTTTACTGGCACTTAAATCGCCAAACCTAAATACCGACTTGGCAGCTAGCAAAAAGCCAAGCCCAGCAAATTGGTCAAGTAATATAAAGCTGAGCATAAGTACTCGCTCTATCATGCCAATGCTTTGTCCGGCCAACGGTAAGCTGCCCTCACTTGAAAAGTTAGCGGTGAGCCTTTCAAGCATCATTCTTATAAATACGGCACTTGGGCTTAATATAATTAAATATCCGCATACAACCCAAAGCACTTTAGGGTTTGTGGCAAGTGCGCTTACGTACGCGATTAAACTTTGGTTATCAGTTATATAAATACACAGCGCTATTATTACGGCTATATGCGCGATTTGGTCGAGTAAAAAGGGCACAACCCCTTTGTTAGAATACGACTTAGCAATATCTATTAGGTAGTGGCTAAGCATAATTGTAGCTGTTGAAAGTAACACGGTGCTTAGTTGTTGCCAGCCATAGCTATATTCCCAAAGCGCTAAAATAACGGCGCTAACCACACCGTGTACTAATACATGCAGGTAGAGCTTTTTAGCTTTAAAGTGGTGGGTGTTTCTATCGTTTACCCAGCTCATTGGTTGTAAAAAAAAGTCACTGACTAGGTGGCCTATAATTAATGCCGCTAATAATAACGAAAACCCCATTACTCACTTCCTTTTGCAATCGTTGTTATGACCTGTTTAGCGTGTACTATAAATCGCTCTATAAGCTGATAATTTGCTAAATTAAGCAATTTAGTGACATTTTCGCGACTGGTGTTAAGCTCTTTTGCCAGTGCTGCATGACTGTTATCGGCCTGGGTTAAATACACGTAAAGCGCATTGGCTTGTTTTTGCGTTATTTTGCTAAGTAAGGTATCAACAAAGGCAAGGTTAAGACTAAAGCCCTCATCTAGGGTGTGCTTTGCTACCTGTAAGGTAAAGCGATGGTTGGCTATTTTATCAAGGCCTTGCCCTGAGAGCACAAAGGCCGAGCCGGTGGCTGTTTTTATATCGCTGCGTGGGTTGTCTACCTCACCTAAGGCCATACTTTGGCGTAGCTCGTAACCTGCCGACTTTAAATGCAAATAAATGATAATAGCGGTTTTAATTAACTGCTCGCTTTGATTTATTTGTAACTGAAAAGCATCACCTCGGTATATGGTCCACAGGGATGTTTTATCACTAATTGCACGCAAACTTTGCTCTAGCTGATAAAGCATGGCATCGTATTGCTGCTTAGGTATTTTTTGCGATTTAATTATATCGCCGCTGATCACACCAATCATAAAAATCCAAAAAGTAACTTAATGCAGTTACATAGAATCAAGTAACCAAATTTGGTTACATTTAGTTAAGTAACCAATTTAGGTTACTTAAAACAAAATTGCAAGGTTCACTCGTTAATGGCGTTTTATTTCAGCTGCGCTGAGTTGTGAGCACTTAAGGAAACAAATGACTTTACAAAACGATCAGCAAATCAGTAAGCCACGTGTCGGTATTTTTGTTGATGTACAAAACATTTATTACACGTGCCGCGAAAGTTACCGTAAAAACTTTGACTACAATGCATTTTGGGCGCACATGAAGCAACAGTACTCTATAGATTGTGCATTTGCGTATGCCATTCACCGCGGTGATGAAAAACAAAACCAGTTTCAAAATATTTTGCGTGCTATTGGCTTTGAGGTAAAACTAAAGCCGTTTATTCAGCGCCGCGACGGCAGCGCAAAAGGGGATTGGGATGTAGGTATAACGATAGATATGCTAGAGCAAGGCAAAAACCTCGATAAAGTTATTTTGCTCTCTGGTGATGGCGACTTTGCATTATTGCTAGGGCATTTAAAAAATCAATACAATGTACCGTGCGATGTTTACGGCGCCGATAAGTTAACCGCAGAGGTGCTTAAACAAAGTGCAGAACAGTTTCATTTAATTGATGATAGCTTGCTACTCTAAAGCATAAAATATAGCGGCTAAGTGCCTGCAACATGAGAGTTTTTAATAAAGAGCCTATATAGCTAGTATAGGCTTTTTTTATTGCTGTAATAAATTGGGTTTACTCAGCGGTTATGGTAATTTTACGCCATACCATGTTATTGAGGACTCACATGCTTTATTACAGCGACATGCCATTAGACCGCGGGTCTAATTTTCGTAAAAACGCGGCGTGGTTAAACGCGCAAATGTCGGCACAAAGTAAGTGGCTTTTGGTGAATAATAACCACACTTTGTTTTATAAAGACGCAGCTCAAGTGTGCTACTTAACGTATCAGCAAATTGCCCATTTAGATTTATCAAACGCTATTTATTTAGGCTCAAATACTGAGCAACAGGGTGTGTTTGCGTTAGATGTTTCAGCCATACACGATGACGAACTCAAGTGCGTTATAGGCGACGCACAGTTTTTTGATATACGCCAATATGGCCCTCACGTTGATATACAAGATGGCTCTATAGCCGCACTTGCACGTGGCTTATGTTATTGGCATGCAACGCATAGTTTTTGTGGGCGTTGTGGCAGTAAAAATACATTAGTAGAGGCAGGGCATTCACGCCTATGTGAAAACGAGCACTGCAAGCACCCTACATTTCCACGCACTGACCCTGCAGTAATTATGGTGGTTACTAAAGTATTTGAAGATGGAATAGAGCGTTGTTTATTGGGTCGCCAAGCAATATGGCAACAAGGTATGTATTCGTCATTGGCAGGCTTTGTAGATCCAGGTGAAACACTAGAGCAAGCTGTAGCGCGCGAAGTTAAAGAAGAAGCAGGCATTGACGTTGATAATGTACGTTATATTGCCTCGCAACCTTGGCCATTTCCTTCTTCTATTATGTTGGGTTTTATTGCTCAGGCTAAAACTGAGCAAATAAACGTAGATAAAGACGAATTAGACGATGCCAAATGGTTTACGCGCGAAGAAGTTAAGGCGTTTGGCAATATGGGCGATGAAGGCGATCATTATAAACTCCCTCGGGTCGATTCAATTTCGCGTTTTTTAATTGAACAATGGCTTTCAAATAAGGCTTAAGGATTGGTAATGTCGACAAGCAAAAATAAAAATACCCAGTTAGTATCAACGGGGCGTAAAAAAGCCTACACCCATGGTGTGGTAAATCCCGTAGTACAACGCGCTTCTACAATTGTATTTGACAGCGTGGCCGAATTAAAAGAAGC
>NZ_AUTO01000019.1:0-8890 GCF_000498055.1 Pseudoalteromonas sp. TB51 | reverse complement strand
GGCTTCTGTTTGCCAACTTTTAGCGCTAATTTTATCGCCATGAGGCGCGCGGATTTCTCGGTGTGTGTCGAGCCGGTTGTTCATGAATTTCTCCTGTTGTATATACAAGATGGTCAGCTACAAAAAACGCCCTTGAGCGTTACGTTGTTATTATTTTTTAAATGTTAAGTGCCCGCCCAAACGGTATTTACTGCCCGGTGATACTAAGCGAGCAAAGCTCACTATGCCTTTTGTAGACCAAGTACGACGAATAACCTGTAAGCAGGGCTCTTCGTTATACAGGTTAAGCCATTGGCACATTTGCGAGTTGGGCATAACCGCTTCGACTGTGTGGCGCGCTTGTGTGAGCGGCGCTACGCTCGATAAGTATTCATGCGGGGTGAGGGCGCTAAAGTCTTGTTGTAAATAACCCGCGGCTAAAGCTGGGTTTACAAATCGCTCTTCTACTTGCAGTGGTTTGTCGTTCTCATTGTGTACAAGCACACTGCGATACACCACGTTATCTACTTCAACGCCAAGCGCAATAGCTATGGGTGCTACCGCATTGATTGATTCAAGCACTTGCACACTACAGCTGTATTGCCCGTTACGTTCTTTTACTTCATCGGCTATGTTTTTAATTTCAAGTAGTGACGACTGCGATTTAAAACTTGCTACAAACGTACCTAACCCTTGGCTGCGCGTTAAAATACCGGCATCTGTTAATTCGCTCAGTGCACGTCGTGCGGTCATACGGCTTACAGAAAATTGGCTGCTAAGCTCGTTTTCTGAAGGGACACGTTGGTTTTCTTGCCATGCGCCATTTTTTATTTTATCGACAATAAATTGTTTTATTTGTGCAAATTTAGGTGTGGTCATTACTATTATTAGCTGTACTTAAAATAAACTATTTAATAAAGATGGCATAATTATCTTGTATATACAAGGTGTATTGTTAGACTGTATTTTAAGCACGTTAGGGAGCTAAGTATGCAAAATAAAACAACGGGTTACACCTTAGAAGATCTCGACTTATTATTAACTGATGCCAACATAGCAACCATGGATAGCACAATAGATGCACCTTATGGGGCTATAGAAAATGCGGCACTGGCGATTAAAAACGGCGAAATTGTATGGTTAGGTGAGCAATCAAACTTACCCAGTTTTGATGCCTTTGCTACCCCCACATTAAGTATTAAAGGGCAATGGTTAACACCTGGGCTTATTGATTGCCATACACATTTAATATTTGCAGGCTCCCGAGCTGAGGAATTTGAGCAGCGCTTACAAGGTGTAAGCTATGAACAAATAGCTGCACAAGGTGGCGGTATAGCCAGTACCGTTAAGGCCACTCGCGCGGCAGATCATGAGCAGTTATTTGTTGATGCAAAAGATCGCTTAAACACTTTACTTGCCGAGGGCGTAACGACTGCTGAGATAAAGTCGGGATACGGGCTTGATGTTGAAAACGAAATAAAAATTTTAGAAGTGGCGCGTTTGCTTAATGAGCATCATCCTATTGATATTAAAACCACGTTTTTAGGTGCACATGCGCTACCCCCTGAATACAAAGGCCGTGCAGATGAATACATAGATTTAGTATGTACGCAGATGCTTGAGCAGGTAGTGGCTAATAACCTTGCCGATGCTGTAGATGTATTTTGTGAAAATGTAGGCTTTAGTCTTGCACAAACAAAACAAGTGTTTGATGCAGCGACAAAGCATAACTTGCCGGTAAAATGTCATGCTGAGCAGCTTTCTAATCAGCAGGGCGCACAGCTGGTGGCTGGGTATAAAGGTCTTTCAGCTGATCATATTGAGTACCTTGATGAAAACGGCGTAAAAGCCATGGCAGAGGTTGGCACTGTGGCTGTTTTATTACCTGGGGCTTTTTATTTTTTACGAGAAACACAGCTTCCTCCCATCGATTTGCTGCAAAAATACAATGTGCCTATTGCTATTGCCAGTGACTTTAACCCAGGAACCTCGCCTTTATGTTCTGTGCAATTAATGATGAACATGGCATGTACTTTATTTAGGCTCACCCCTGAGCAGGCCCTTGCAGGAGTAACCCGCAATGCAGCGCAGGCACTAGGTTTAAAAGACAGAGGCGTATTAAAGGTTGGGGCAAGGGCTGATATTGCGCATTGGCAAATAAGTCACCCTTCACAATTAAGTTACCAATTTGGCGTAAATAAACTGTTAAATCTATGGATTTTGGGTAGAATTAATTAGTTTGTATTATTTTTGTCCATATTTAACATGCTTTTATTAAATTTTATTGCTAATGGAGTGGCGTAAGCTTGAGTATTTTGACTGACAGTAACTTTCCAATATTTTTTAGCGGCGCGCTGTTAATGGCGATGGTCGCTACATTATTTGCGGTTAAAAATACCAGTATTAAATTTAGTTACTTATGTACAGGCGCTGTCGGTTTAGCCATTTTAAGTAGCGGGGCTGCTTGGTTAGCAATCTTGCTCGCTTTTGGTTTTTGCTTTCATTTATGGCAAGCGTTTGAGCGTAATAGTTGGAGCATGATTATCACAAGCGCCGTTTCAGGGTTGTTATTTGTAGTGTTGTTTTCAGCGCATTTACTCATGGATGTGCCCCTATTTTGGGTGGTGGTGGCTATTATTCTGCTAGCGGTTGTAGGGCTAATGAGCGAGGAAGAAGAGCCCAAAGTTGAAGATTCGCATAACATTAATGAGCCTGAGCCGTACCAAGATGACTCTCCTCTTGCTGCATTTGCAGATAAACAGCAGTTACGCCAAGGCTATTACAGCTGGTGTAAAGAAAAACAGCTAGAAGCAGCACTGGTGATTGTTCGTCTAGAAGGGTTTGAGCAAGTTAATCAGCACATAGGCAGAGATTTTGGTGATTTGTTGTTGGCTCAATCGGCCAACAGAATAAAAGACTTACTAAATAACGACAACGTGATTGATTTAGGTGGCCAAGAAAAATTGGCGCATTTAGGGGGTCTTAACTTTGCCTTTATTTGCAGCTTAGCTGTGCACAAACATAGCCATGAACACATCATTGAGCAAATTATTGGCGCAACACTTAAGCCGTTTAACGTTGCTAATTGTACCGTAGAGGTAAAAGCAAGGGCGAGTTACGTTAATTGCGATGAGCAAGACGCTAACTTTGATAACTTAGTATCGTGTGCATACTTAGCCCTTGATAGTCAGCCTAAAAAAGCTGTGGTTGTGTACCATCAACAAATGATGGTTGAGCAACTTGAGCAGCAAGCCCGTTTAAAAGAGCTGGCTAATATTGATTTTGTAAGCGAGCTTGAACTTTATTTTCAGCCTATTATCCGCAATGACGACGGCCAAATTGAGTTTTTAGAACTCCTGTTGCGTTGGCAGCACCCTCAACAAGGTATCTTATCTGCCCACCGATTTATTGATGATATTCACATTGCGGGTTTAGCTTACCCACTGGCTAAATTTGTTATAGAGCGGGCCGCAGAGCTTGCCATGGCGTTGCGTATAGAGGGAATTGCTATACCGCTGAGCATTAACTTATTTGGCCCCGAAATGCTTAACGAAGAGTTTGTTGAGTTTGTAGATAGTGTGGTGAGTGAGCACAACTTACAGCACGGAGATTTAATTGTTGAATGCCCGCTGCATATATTCACAGATTTAGATAATAAGGGCCGTGCGATGATTGCCCGATTAAATAATATAGGTTTAAAGATATGCGTTGATGGGCTAGGCGATAACCCTATTGTTCTTTCTAAGCTGCCAAATCTAGCTGTTGAATACATTAAGGTGGCGCCATCGCTTACTGCAGATTTTAGCAATCAAAATAATATTCGCAGCCTAGTAGGCGGTATGGTTGAAATGCATAACCAACAAAATACCAAGGTTATTTTTGAGGGCGTTGAAACCTTAGACCAATTAAAGTTTGTAAAAAGTTTAAAAGCGCACGCAGCACAAGGTTATTATTTTGGCCACCCGTTAAGCAGCATTGGCTTAATGAGTTGGCTAAAGCAGTGGCAGGCTCACCAAACTCAATAAGTTTTGCCAAGCTGCAATAATTATTTTGTAAGGAAAATTCAGCAATTCGCTGCGATAGAATTACTCACTTATAAGCCTATAGCGTGCAAAAGTGAGTTATACACCTGCCAATAGTAAGCTCAATTAACTCACCATTATTAGCTAAGCCAGTAAGGTAATTTGGTGGCCTTAAAAAATGCAGCGATTAATTAAGCTAATTACAATTAACACGTTTTTGCATGTAAGTAGGCATTAACTAATGCACTAATAATTTGCCCACAGCTTTGCATACCTGCTGTTAACCCAGCAGGGTGATTTAGCGGTGCAGCTTCACACAAATGTAGGTAGCGGGCAGTGCTGTGTTTTGCTGTTAAATACACATAATGCTCAGCATCACTAACGCTAAAGCCGCAGCATGTATACGCGCTGGCCGGTAAAAATGAAATACTGTCTAAGTCGAGTTCAATACCAAGTGGCGCATTATTAAACGCTGCTAAGGCGTGTTGTACGGCATTGGTTAGTGATATTTCTCGGCGTATATTAATAGCTTGATAGCTGTGAAAACTACATTGATTTTGCGCGATTAAGTCAAAAATGGCTTGGTTATTTTTTTGCTCATGCAGGCCAATAATATGATATTGCTGCAATGCATTGTTCCTCAAAGCATAGCTAAAACCATTGCCGCTGTGGCGACCTTCGCAAGGCCGTAAATCTGCATGGGGATCAAAATTTATAGCGTTAACTGAAGCCCCACTATGTTTGCTTAAAGCACTGAGTATGCCAAAGCTATTATTGTGCCCACCGCCGATAATAATAGGCTCAAGGCCCGCATTAAATATAAGTGTTAATACCGCCTCTACTCGCTCATCTATTGTTGCGCATAGTTTACGTAGTTGAGCCAGCTCTTCAGCATGCTGGTTATTTAAGCCTTGGGCTTGCACCATTACATCATCAACGTCAATTTCGCCTAACAGCAATACCTGCTGGGTCGCGTTAAACTGGTTAACTGGTTGGTTCAAAAAGTATTGTAAAAAAGCGGGCCAAGCTTGATGTGAGCCGCCATTGCCTAAATTAGCGCGAGGGCCTATATCTTCACATATACCAATTAATACGTAGCGAATACCAAATTGCGCTGCATCGTTAAGGGCTTGTTGTACATTTACATGGGTGTCTAATAGGGCAACAGACTGCCAGGTTTTTGTTTCGTTAACGCGTGTGGAGCAGTAGGGTTTAACGGCGTTTTCATCATACACTTTTAAGGTAGGGTGCACTGTGTTGAATCCGTATTGAGCAGCAAAAATTATTCGTGGTGGCATAAGCAGTGCTCTGTTGAGCACTGCTTATTACTTTATTCTTCGATAACTTCTAGTTCAAGTTCTTCTGCTGATAATACAATGCCAGTACTATCTGCATAGATAAAATCGTCATCAAAAAACGACACACCAGCAAAGTTAACGCCAATACCATCTTCACCAGCGCCTTCGCTGTCGGCGGCAACAGGAATTGATGCAATCGCTTGAATACCTAAATCAATTTCTTCTAACTCATCTACATGACGCACAGCACCAAATACAATAATGCCGTTCCAGTTGTTATCAAGCGCAAGCTCTGCAAGTTCAATGTCGATAAGGGCGCGTCGTGTTGAGCCACCACCATCGATAAGTAGTACTTGATCAGTACCGTCTTGTGAGAGTATTTCACGGATCAGTTCATTATTTTCAAAACATTTAACCGTTTTAATTCGGCCGCCAAACGTGTGTCGACCACCAAAGTTGATGAACATCGGTTCAAGCACGTCAACCACATCGGCAAAAAAGTCACATAAGTCAGAAGTGCTGTAATCCATTATTTTATCCTCAAAGGGTACATAAGTTACCCTCAGTATACCCTCCTTATATGCAATAACAACGACTTAATAGCAGTAAATTTATTCAAAAAATGCCGAAATTAGAAATGGCAACAATAGTGTCTTAAAAGCGTCACTCAATTGTTATTTTCTGCCACTAAGCTTTAACTATGGTTAGATATTGTGCAGCTAAGGGTAAATAATGAACGACAATAACGTGCTTAAAAAAATGGCTCAAATGGATGAACAACTCTTTTTAACTCTGTTTAATTATAATTCACCCAAATGGCTGAAGACGGCTGCGCTTGGTTTATCTAAAAGTGGTAATGGTGGTTTATATTTACTTATGTGTGGCGCTGTTTGGTGGCTAAGTACCAATGAGCAGCATCAGTTATTGCCAATATCGGTGTTACTAGGGTTCGCAATTGAAAGGCCTATTTATTTTTTAGCAAAACGTAGCTTTGGCCGAATCCGCCCCTGTGATTGCTTAGTCAGTAATGCGTATATTGTGCCTAGTGACAAATTTAGTTTGCCTTCGGGACACAGTGCAGCAGCATTTTTAGTTGCAGTAATATTGAGTCACTTTTTTGCAGAGTATGCGTGGCTTTGGTTTAGTTGGGCATCGGGGGTGGCGGTTTCTCGCGTAGTATTAGGCGTACATTTTCCGGCAGATATAATAATTGGCGCTGTTATTGGCAGTTCATGTGGTCTATTTGCGCTGGCTTTGGTGGTGCCTGTATGAAGATATTATACGGCATACAAGGCACAGGTAATGGCCACATTACGCGCGCCCGTGTTATGGCAAGTTGTTTTAAAGAGTTAGGTGTAGATGTAGATTACGTTTTTTCAGGACGTCCAGAAAAAGACTACTTTGATATGCAGGACTTTACTGATTACAAAACCTTTCGGGGGTTATCGTTTAGCACTAAAAACGGCCAAGTAAAAAGCTATCAAACATTAAAAAATGCCCGAGTGTGTAAGTTAGTTAACGATATAAAATCATTTAATGTAAAAAAATATGATTTTGTCTTAAATGACTTTGAGCCTATTTCAGCTTGGGCAGCAAAGCGCGCAGGCGTGCCTGTAGTCGGTATTAGTCACCAGGCGGCTTTTTTATCTAATAGCGTGCCTATGTTTGGCCGTGGTTTATTTAGAAAATCTCTCATTAAGCACTACGCGCCAGCAAGCACCTATTTAGGCGTACATTGGCAGCCCTTTGCAGATAATATTATACCGCCCTTTATTGCAAACCATAACCATGGCAATCCTGTCGCCGTTATGAATAAAGTGCTGGTGTATTTACCCTTTGAGAACCTCGACAACATTATTGATTATTTAAAGGACTTTCCAGAAAAAGAGTTTTACTGTTACCACCCGCACGCGCAGGATAAATCCCTTGGGCATATTCATTTGCGCACTCCTTCACGAGCGGGGTTTTTAAACGACTTAGCAAATACCAGTGGCGTAATTGGTAATGCAGGCTTTGAGCTGGCAAGTGAGGCCTTAAAGCTTGGGAAAAAGTTATTACTTAAACCTCTTGATGGTCAGTTTGAACAAGATGCAAATGCACAAACATTGCGGGCGATGAAAATGGCCCATGTTATGAATTATTTAAACCCGCAAGCGCTGGATGATTGGAATAGTGCCCCGCAAAACAAACAAATTAATTTTCCCAGTGATCCTGCCCCTTTGGTTAAATGGCTACTTAATAAACAGTGGCATGACACTCACTCATTGCATAAAGATTTATGGGGGAATGTTAATCTAAAAGCATGAGTTATATGTATAAAAAGTTAATAAAAAACTTAATGTAAAGCGCCAGAACGTACTACACTATTAGTGCATATTAAATATAGGTGTTTTCAATGAATTTTTTACAAAACTTAACCATTAAAAGGCGTTTGCAACTTAATGCAGTGGTAGTCGGTCTGGCAATGGTCATTTTGTTGTGTGTGATAATTTATGAGTCACGCGTAACACTCAATCTGAATAAAACAATTCAGCTTGCAGAAGAGCTCAACGTACATGCACTAGAGCTTAGAAAGCATGAAAAAAACTTTCTTTTTTACAAGCAGCAGGAAGCACTTACATCATTTGATAAGGATTTTAAACAGCTAAGCACTAAAATCAAAAAGCTGCAGGAGGTAATGCAACAGCAGGGCATTACCACAGCGCAAATTGAGCATTTTCATACGCTTATTACTAACTACAATAACAATTTTTCAGAGGTTGTTAGGTTACAGCAACAGATAGGTTTAAACCCTAAAGATGGGTTATATGGCAAGCTCAGAAATGCAGTGCACGAAGTTGAGGTGCTATTAAAAGAGCAAGATAACTTTGAGCTTTTATCGGCAATGCTACAGCTGCGACGCGCTGAGAAAGATTTTATGCTGCGCTTTGATGCAAAATACTTAACTCGCTTTAACGAACTTATTAGTACGTTTAAACAAAAAATTACCCAAGCTGATTTACAAAGTAGTTATAAGTCGCAAATAAGCCCTTTAATAGATACGTATCAAAGTGCTTTTCAAAATCTTGTAAAGGCACAAACGCAGTTAGGGCTAGATTTAGACTCTGGTGCACTAGGCGTTATGCGTATTAACGTAGAAAAAAGCGATCAGGTTGTTGGTCAAATTGTTGAGTCAACCAAGCTGGAAGTTGAGAAAAGCGTTGACCAAGCGCAGTTTATTGCCATCGTTGTATTTGTTATTTCGGGCATTATAGTGTTGGCGTTGGTGTACTTTACTAGCCACTCAATTATTGTGCCTATTGAGCGGGTGTATCACACCATAAACGACATACGCCGTAATAATGATTTAAGCGTAATGATAGAGCAAACAGGTAATGACGAAGTTACCATTATGACCTCGGACTTTAATAGTTTAATAGGCGATTTTAAAAACCTCATAAACGAAGTGAATACCGCGCTTAATACGTTAAATGTGGCAACAGAGCACTTATCTGAAAGTACCTCTGCAACAAGTTCAGGCATGCAAGAGCAGTTACACGAAGCGGATATGGTTGCCACTGCGGCTACGCAAATGCAGGCAACGATTCAAGA
>NZ_AUTO01000018.1:0-1908 GCF_000498055.1 Pseudoalteromonas sp. TB51 | reverse complement strand
CCTTTGACACCGTAACCGCCCGATTTAGTGACGTAACCACAGCCATTGCCACTATTGATGAAGCTAATACAGTACGCGATCAAGAGTTTGAATCGTTTGTGGCCGATACCATTAGTAGCTTTGATGAAGTCGCTGAAACCTTTGCAAGTCAAAATCAGGCATTCACAACACTTTCGCAAACCTTAACCAGTAAGATTGAAAACGACACCGACCAAGCAAAAAATGAAGCTATCGCCACAGCGCAAGAATACACCCGCACCGCCGTTGGCTACTGTGTTGATGCTGAGGGCAACATTACCAGCGAAAATGATGCTGTAGTCTGTGTTGATCAAGGGGGGTCTTGGGTTCAAGGCCCATTAGCTGAGTACATTTCTAACTTACAAATTAGTGATGGGGAAAGCACTGCCAGCATTAAAGAGTTAAAACAAGTCTTTAAAAAGGTAAACGGTGAGTTAGTGGCCCGTGGCGGGTGGCAATTAGACAACAATGGTCGCGCCGTGGGCGTTGTTGGCTATAACGATGGCGAAACGGGCAACCTTGACTTGGTAGGTGATGTGATCCGCCAAGGCGTGATGGTAGGCAACACGTTTGTGCCTACGTCATATATTGATAACACAGACCCCGCAAACCCTGTGCATATCTTTAAAGGCAAAATGATACTAGGGGATAATTACGCCGTAGAAAGTGAGGCGGATATCCGCGCCAAAGATGGTGCTGATGGTGCTGATGGGATGACACCCACGATTACAACAAACCCAGACGGGTCATACACCATAAGTAACGGGTCGGAAACGGTAACTATTCGTGATGGTGAAAACGCGCCAATACCAACGGTAACAGATAATGGCAACGGTACCCATACCATTACTGATGGCAGTGGTAATAGTATTGTGGTCAAGGATGGTGAAAACGGATACACCCCCGTTAAGGGAACTGATTACTTTGATGGTAATGATGGTAGTTATAACAGCTTTATTTTTACAACGGGTACAACCACACCACAAACCCCAACAGGCGGCAGTTTTGATGGCACAAATGAAATTATTCCTAACGGTTATAAAGATTCGCCCTATTTTGAAGAAGGTAAAATAACTTACGTTTCTAAAACCATGTATATAAACGTAGGTACGGCGTGGGTCAAATCCGGTTGGAGTAAACCCGCTGAGTATATTATTAAAGGGGATACGGGAGAATCCGCCTACACTAATTTAATTCGCCCACACGGCCATTGGGTAACAGGAAGATCAGGCTCTCAAGGTATCTTTTCTAAAAAGGGTACCACTGAACATAATAAAGTAATTTCAGGGCTTGGCCCCCAAGATACCTATGAAGCTATTTGGATAAGTGAACTAGCTAACCCCGAGGGAGCCGCCGGTGGTTGGGACGTTACAGTTACCGACACAGACCCCACATTATCTTATCGCTACAGCGTTTGGATGCGTGAAGAACAAGGCGAAGACCACACCCTTTACTTAGGGTGTGCACCCTGCAAAAATTTGGACAATACCGACAATAATAACCCGTACTTTTTTACAGGTAATCTACCTATAAAACAAAAGTGGTATTTAGTTGTAGGTATTTTGCATAGCAGCAATAAATCAAATGAACTTACCTCGGGCATATCGGGAATATATGACCCTGAAACGGGTGAAAAAGTCATTACCTCACCGGAGTTTAAGCAGAAGGAAGGGGTCACAACCCAAATTCACCGCGCGTTTAGGTTTTATGCCAAGAACGATAGTTACGCCATGTTTTGTAGGCCACGCCTTGAGGTAATTGACGGCGAAGAAATGAGTCTTGGCTTGTTAATGGGTCGCATTCCTAAAGACGGTGAAGACGGCAAAGACGGCAAAGACGGCAAAGATGGCCAGAACGGGCAGAACGGCCAAGATGGCACCCGTGGCTCGG
>NZ_AUTO01000017.1:0-2719 GCF_000498055.1 Pseudoalteromonas sp. TB51 | reverse complement strand
TGTAGCCATGAAAACAAGCCCGTTGCTGGCTTTTTTGCGGGGCGATGCTTTTGCTCAAAGCGCTTATTAGCAGCTTGTCGTTGTTCGCGGCGCAGCTGTGCTAAATTAGCTTTTGCAGCAAAGCGCAAACGCTGCTCTTGGGTTAGTTCGTCATTAAAGTTAATGGCTGACTTTTTAACTGCTCGGCTACTTTTCGGTGAACTACACATATTTTTCTCCAAATGACTGTCTTATAAATAGACAGTCATTTGGTTAAAAAAATTTCACACAAATTTAAAGCGCAACGTTATCTTTATAAAATTACGCAACCTAAAATTACTTACACCAATCGTGTTAAGTTATTAGGCATTTATAGCGACAGATAAATAGCGTGATAACAAAGCATGAATATCGACATGCAGTTGTTCTACATAAGAAATTTACAACGCTGTTAGCGCTCTATTTAGCACGTTAGAATGATTAAATATTTAAGTCGATTGGTGTTATACAGCACCAATACACTCTACTTCTACTAACGAATCAAGGGCTAACGCGTTTACTGCAAATGCACTACGTGCAGGATACGGCGCACTAAAGTATTGCGTATAAATAGCGTTAAACGCTTTAAAATCGCTAATATTGGTAAGCATAACAGTGCACTTTACAATATTGCTCATGCTGTAGTTATGCTGCTCTAAAGTGCGCTTAATGTTTTCAAGGGTTTGCTTAGCTTCACCTTCAAAACCACCCGCTGCTAACTTACCGGTTGCAGGGTTAATCCCTATTTGCCCCGACATATAAAGCGTATTACCGGCTTTTACTATTTGCGAAAATGGTAAGTTAGGATTAGCTTTGCCTGTATTTAAAAAGTCGACATTACTGGGTTTTGCCTGCGCAAAACTCGTCAGTAGTACACTTGCTAATAAGGCTGTTTTTGTCAGTGTTTTCATTAATAGCCTACCTGTTTATTTAGGTGTAGTTTCAAAAGCCGGCACTTGGTGTAAATCGTTTAGCCATGTAAGCGTTGACTGCGACCAAATTTGCGCAGCTGGGGTAAATTCATCGCGCTGATCAACGGCCCCTATGCGCAGGCCGTACACTCTATCGGCTTTTGCTTCGTTGGTTGCGTAAAGTGTAGTGCCGCACGTACCACAAAAACCTTGTGCGCGTTTATTACCGCTTTGTGCTGTTTTAACATACTCTTTTGGCTCGCCTTTAGTAAATACCACCGAGTTTGGCTCAGCCATAATTACCGCTCTAAATGGCCCACTCGACATGCGTTGGCAATCGCTACAATGACATACAAGTACGTTATTATTTTGCGACTGAGCTTGGTATTTAATTTCACCACAATAGCAGCTTCCAGTAATTTTCATTTTACTCTCCTTGAGCATGTTTAAAGGTGTTTAACCTAAATAAGCTAAAATAATTTTAGGTAGTTCTTGCGCGTATTGCTGCGCCGATAAATCACAGGCTATCGCAGGGGTTAAATCGTGATACAGCACTTTATCAAGCAATGAGCTGACAATTAAAAATACTGCCGTACCTGCCGCCGCCTCGCTCACTTTGGTATCTGTTTGGCTAATTAATTGCGCTAAACGCTGATAAATTACTCGCCTGTTTATGTGTTTATCACTGCCTAATAACTCGCTGTGCAAACGCGAATTTAAATGTAGCGTTCTAAATACCCCCTGCTGTGATGATAAAAACACATAGGTTTTATGGCATAAAGTGTTAACTACATCGTCTAAGTTTTTATAGTGCTGCGCCTCAAGCTCTGTTACCCAGTTATCTAATGCAATACCAAAGTCTTGATACAACATGGGCAGCAGCGACTCTTTATTTTTAAAGCGACGGTAAAATGTACCTACTGACACCTCGGCGTAATCGGCCAGCTCTTTTATACTTATGTGCTCAAAAAACTTACTTTTTAAACTGTGATGCAGCGCTTTTAATAGTTTTTCTTGGGTTTGTTGACTGCGTTGTTGCTTAGGTGCCAAAAAGGGTTGATCAGACATAAATTTAAACGTGTTAGGTTAAAGTGCACACATAGTGCAGCTTGTTAATATAAACAACAATACCCAGCCAGCAATTACTTTACTCGCTGGGTAACTACGGCATTATTTGTGGCTATTTAAGTAATCTACCGCTAATTGGCTAAGTGTTTTTGTGCCCACTTTAAATGATGACTCATCGGCGTAAAAATAAGGTGAGTGGTTACTTGCTACCGTTTTTAAGTCTTGTTCTGCAGGCGTTCCACCTAAAAATACAAATACACTGGGTATTTCTAGGGCATAAAACGAAAAGTCTTCTGCGCCGGTTATTTTACCCATTTCTTGCACGTTTTGTTTACCGGCTGCTTTTTCAAGGCTAGGTAACATTTGCGCAGTAAGTTCAGGGTTATTAACCGTTACAGGGTAACCTTCGTGAATATGCACATCGGCCGTAGCCCCCGATGATTTAGCAATATGTGTAGCGGTTGTTTTAATATTTTCAAAGATTTGCGCGCGATTATCCATATCAAAATTACGAATAGTGCCAACCATTTCAACTTCTTCAGGAATAATATTATTACGCACACCACCGGCAATTTTACCAAACGACACAATAGCAGGCTCTTTGGTTATATTTACTTGGCGGCTCACAATATGGTTAACGCCCGTTACAATTTGCGCAGCGGCAGCAATAGGGTCAACGCCTGTCCACGGTGCTGAGCCATGCGCTTGGCGACCGTGTACGG
>NZ_AUTO01000016.1:0-10088 GCF_000498055.1 Pseudoalteromonas sp. TB51 | reverse complement strand
TTAAATTTAATGATTGTGCTAATTTGCCAATGGTTTTCATTATTGCCTTTGTGAATACTACTAATCTAAAGTTATATTTAGTTTAGCTATCCAATGATTTGATGATGCCGCACGCTTCAATTGTATTGTCTGAACCACAAGCACTTGCCATCTGTTGTAATTCAGCTTTAAGCGCCCTTAATTCTTTCATACGTTTATTCACTAGTGCAAGTTGCTGAGCAATTAATGCATTAACGCTAGAGCAGCTTTCTTCTGGCTTATTTTTTAATTCGATAAGACGTTTAATATCATTGAGTGATATATCTAGGCTGCGAAAATGCTTTACGAATTCCAATTGTTTAAGTGCTTTACTATCATACAGCCTGAAATTACCTTCTGAACGGTTTGGATTTAACAGTAATCCTTCTCTTTCATAATATCTAATCGTTTGTACTGAACAGCCCGATTTTTTTGACAATTCGCCTATTTTCATCAATTTCCCCCAGACATTTGACTCTATAGTTACTATAGGATCTATAGTATAGGTATGCAACGAAAGGGATATATAAAAATGACTGAGAAATATTTAAACAATACGAATATCGTTAATTTTGAACACAAAGATATCCAATCCCTGATCGATCAACGAGGGTGGAAAAATTTGGATAATTTCAACAAAACTGGTGCCGCTTATCAGTTTGTAAAAGATGAAATAATGTTTGGCTATAACAAGAGTGATGATATTTCAGCAAGCGATGTGCTAGCAGATGGTTATGGACAATGTAATACTAAGGGTAATCTGTTAATGGCACTATTGCGTGGACTAGGTATCCAGTGTCGTTTCCATGGTTTTACCATTGATCAGCAACTACAAAAAGGTGCTATCCCAAGCTATGTATTTTGGTTAGCACCTAAATACATCATTCATAGTTGGGTAGAAGTTTACTTTGAAGGGCGTTGGATAAACTTAGAGGGCTTTATATTGGATGAGCAATACTTAAGCTCACTACAGCAGAAATTTAGCCAAGCAAAAGATGAGTTTTGTGGTTATGGTGTTGCAACAAAGTGCTTATCTTCACCCGGTACGGATTGGCGTGGAGAGGATACCTATATTCAAAAAGAAGGTATTCATGACGACTTTGGGCTTTATGATTCACCAGATAAGTTCTATCTCGAAAAAGGTACTAATCTATCAGGTGTAAAACGTTGGTTGTATCAACGAGTGATCCGACATTTGATTAATATGAATGTATCAAAAATAAGAAATAAAAAAGTACTGGAGGTACAAAATGCACAACCATAGTCACAGTCATCAGCATGGTAAAGACGACCGTATTGGTTGGGCATTTTTCCTTAATGTGACATTCACTATTATAGAATTTATAGGTGGTTGGCTCACTAACAGTACGGCGATAATGGCAGATGCCGTTCACGATCTTGGTGATAGTCTTTCAATAGGTTTTGCGTGGATTTTAAGTCGTTTTTCAGATAAAGAAGCATCAGATAAGTTTAGTTATGGTTATCGTAGACTTACACTCTTTGGCGCATTGATAAACAGTATTGTTTTAATCATTGGCTCAATTTGGATTTTATTTGAAGCAATTCCAAGGCTGTCCAATCCTGAAATGCCTGTAGTCGAGGGGATGTTAGGGCTAGCGATACTCGGCGTTGCCGTTAACGGATATGCTGTATTAAAATTAAAAGCTGGAGAAACCTTAAATGAAAAAGTACTTACATGGCACTTGCTTGAAGACGTACTTGGCTGGGTTGCTGTGCTTATTGTATCTATTGTGCTGTTATTTGTAGATTTGCCCATTTTAGATCCGTTACTATCTATTGGCTTCACATTGTTTATCTTGTTCAATGTTTTTAAAAATCTGAAATCAACAATTGTCTTGTTTCTTCAGGCCGCGCCAGATGAAGAAACTCAAGAAAGTATAAAACAGTCGCTAACTAACCTTCCAGAAGTTAATGGCGTACATCATCTGCATTTTTGGTCGTTAGATGGCGAAAGTCACGTATTAACTGCTCACATAGAATTAGTCGAAAAAACTGACGTTGATGAATTAATTAAACTTAAGGAACAAGTGGCTAAGAGACTTTCTGCCTATCGCTTGTCTCATACAACCATTGAATTTGAGTTTCCTAAAGAAACTTGCCGAGATGATGCGAATTAAACTTTAAAAATTAAAATAAAAAGATTAAATATAAAAGCAGCTTAAACATAAATTAAGCTGCTTTTTTGTTTTTAAATTTCGTCAGATTGCTGTTTACTACTCTCAGCGCCATGCGCCCATTGATATAAAATAGGCAATACAAACAAAGTTAAAATTGTAGAAGATACAATACCGCCGATAACAACTGTTGCTAGTGGTCGTTGCACTTCTGCACCAATTCCAGTGTTTAACGCCATTGGAATAAAACCTAAACTTGCGACCAGTGCCGTCATTAAAATAGGTCTTAAACGAATGATGGCACCTTCAATGATCGCTACGTAAAGGTCGCCTTTTTCATGCCAAAGATCTCGAATAAAAGCCAACATAACCAAGCCATTTAATACGGCAACACCTGACAATGCAATGAAGCCGACACCTGCCGAAATAGATAAAGGCATGTCTCTTAAATAAAGAGAAATTACGCCCCCAGTTAATGCTAACGGTACACCACTGAAAATGATCAATGCATCTTTTAATGAACCAAATGCAATAACCAAAATACCTAAGATAACAATTAGTGTGATCGGCACAACTAAGCTTAATCTTTTACTCGCTGACTCTAGCTGTTCAAAGGTTCCGCCATAATCAAGCCAGTATCCTGCTGGAATTTCTCCTTCCTGATTAATTTTAGCTTTCACTTCTTTGACAAAACCGCCTAAATCTCTACCACGAACATTGACGGTAACCACAACTCTTCTTTTACCTCTCTCACGGCTAATTTGAGCAGGTAAAGACTCAGATTTAAGCTCTGCAACTTCTTCAAGTGGCACATAGTTACCATTCTCAAGTGGAAGCGGCAGATGCTTCAAGCTATCGATATCCGTTCTTATTTGCTCCGGTAGACGAACAACTAACTCAAATCGTCTGTCTCCTTCATAAATGATCCCCGCAGATTCACCGCCAATTGCAGTAGCAACCCAGTCTTGCAGTTCGGTAACGCTCAAACCATACCTACCAAGCGCTTCTCGTTTAGGAATTACTGATAAAGATGGAACACCTGTGACCTGTTCCATTCGGGCATCAGCAGCACCGTCCACGGTTTTCACTATATTTAGAATATCTTTTGCGGTGAGTAATAACCGATCCAAATCATCACCAAATATTTTGATGCCGACATCAGCTCTAACGCCAGAAATCAATTCATTGAAACGCATTTGAATAGGCTGAGTGAATTCATAGTTGTTGCCCGGAATGTTTTTCAGTACCTCTTCCATTTCTTCAACTAATTCACTCTTTGGCTTTGAAGGTTCGGCCCAATCTTTACGTGGTTTTAAAATAACAAAGATATCAGCAATACTCGGTGGCATTGGGTCAGTTGCTACTTCTGGTGTGCCGATGCGCGAGAATACTTTATCAACTTCAGGAAACGCTTTAATACGTTGCTCAAGTACTTCTTGCATTTCTACTGATTGCTCTAGGCCAGTCGATGGAATTCTTAATGCCTGTAGTGCAATATCACCTTCATTTAATTGAGGAACAAATTCTGTCCCAAGCGTAGTTGCTAACCAAAGGCTATACCCCATTAACAGCGTTGAGAATGAGACAATAATCCAACGAAATTTCATCGCCATTTTTAACAATGGTTCATAAATAGACTTGGTTGAACGAATAACTACACTTTCTTTTTCGCTGATTTTACCTTTCATAAACACAGCTACAGCAGCAGGAACCAGTGTAACTGAAAGGATCATTGCGGAAATTAACGCCATAACGACAGTTGCCGCCATAGGGTGGAACATTTTCCCTTCAACGCCAGTTAGCGTGAAAATGGGGATGTAAACAACAGTGATAATTGCCACACCAAACAAGCTTGGACGTATCACTTCTGAAGTGGCTTCAAAAACGGTATTTAGGCGTTCTCTTAAGTCTTGCCTATGACCGTTGTGTTGGGCCTGTGCTAACCTACGGACAGAGTTTTCAACGATGATTACAGCCCCGTCCACTATCAAGCCAAAGTCCAATGCGCCGAGACTCATTAAATTGGCAGATACTCCTGCTTGCACCATACCTGTGATTGTCATTAACATGGAAATAGGGATAACAGCAGCGGTAATGAGAGCTGCACGTAAATTTCCAAGTAGAATAAATAACACAACAATAACTAAAAGCGCACCTTCAACGAGGTTTTTGGTAACGGTTGCAATCGCTTTATCTACTAACGTTGTTCTGTCGTAAACAGGCTCTGCGGTAATGCCCTTTGGCAGAGATTTTTGTATTTCGCTGAGCTTATGTTCCACTTCTAAAGCAACGGTGCGAGAATTCTCACCAATCAGCATCATGGTTGTACCAAGCACTGTCTCAATGCCATTACGAGTAGCAGCCCCTGTTCTAAGTTCTTTGCCTATAGCAACATTGGCAACATCACTTATTTTTACAGGAATACCATCGTTCTTTTTGATGATGACATTGAGGATCTCATCTATTGTCGCTAGTTGCCCAATGGAGCGTACTAAAACTTGCTGTCCGTTTTGTTCGATATAACCTGCGCCACGGTTGTCATTGTTTTTACGTAATGCATCAGATATTTCTTCAAAGGTTACCTGATGAAAAAGTAATTTTTCGGGTTTAGGCGTTATGTGATATTGCTTGTTGTAGCCGCCGATACTGTTGACCTCAATGACGCCTTTAACTTGAGCCAATTGCGGTTTAATGATCCAGTCTTGTATTTCTCTTAAGGCAATAGCGGTATAAGGCTCTCCATTAGGCATTTTAGCGTCAGGAGAAGCTTGTACGGTATACATAAATATTTCGCCAAGCCCTGTCGAAATAGGACCCATTTCTGGCTCTAAGCCAGAGGGAATAACGCCTTTTATCGCAGCTAATCTTGCATTGATTAAGTTGCGAGCAAAATAAATATCGGTTCCCTCTTCAAAGATAACGGTTACTTGAGATAATCCATATCTTGACAGGGAGCGGGTGTGAGACAGCTTTGGCAATCCGGCTAAGGCGGTTTCTACAGGAAAGGTCACCCTTTGTTCCGCTTCCAAAGGTGAATAACCGGGGGCAGAAGTGTTTATTTGTACCTGCACGTTTGTTATATCTGGAACAGCATCAATGGGAAGTTTTTGATAACTCCACATGCCAACGCCGATGATTACCATCAGCAGACTTAATACTAAATAGCGTCTATTTATTGCTAGACGCAAAATTGATTCAATCATATTGCGTCTCCTAATCGTCGTCTTCTACTTCAGATTTCAAAATATCCGCTTTTATCAGATAACTGTTTTTGTTTACATATTCAGCGTCTTTACTGAGGCCATCAATGACCTCGATATAGTTTTTGTCTGAACGTCCGAGCACAAGTGGCGCAAACTCGTACTCTTCATCTTCTTTTACAAAGACACCAAATTGTCCTCCCAGTTCTTGTATCGCAACTTTCTCGACGGCTAAATCCACCTCAAATCGGTTTATCCTTACGCTGCCCATTAATAATTGGCCTGAGGTTAGGTTTAGCTCAGTGTTATTTAAACGTACACGTGCTAAAACATAAGACTGATCTTTAGCTGGAATTATATTGGTGATGGTTGAGTTGAATGCCTGTTCACCATGCTCAATATCAACAGGTTGACCGACTTTGATTTGATTATATTGGCTGGTAAACACCTTAAATTCAGCCCACAAGGTGTCAAAATTGACGATTTCAAACAAGCTAGTGTTTTGCGTGATACCGCCAATATTTCCATTTCTCTGTAAAACAGTCCCAGAAACAGGGGATGTTATTTTATAGGTATTTAAGCTTTCATTAGATTCAATAACGGCTAATAGATCTCCTTTTTTTACCTTATCACCAACAGTGGAGTTAATTGTCTTTATAACGCCGTTATATCTAGCGCCAACTTGAAATAATTGTTCAGCGCCTATCGTCGTAGCGCCGTATACAGGGATAGTTTGGTTCAACGTTTTTGAAGCTAAATAGGCTGTTTCAACACCAAGCCTTTTTGCCATGTTATTGTTTATTTTGCTAATGCCTTCTTCGCCTTCATGTTCATCTTCACTAGCGATAACACTTTGAATGGGTGATAGATACCCAATAAAAATCAATAGTGCGAGTAAATAGTTTTTCATTTTGAATTCCTAAACGATTCAGTTAATAACTGAATCAATAAATTGTTATTAAACTTAAAGTGATGTTTATTTAGAGTGACAGCGCTTCGTTTGTTAGTTTTTCTATCTCTGCGCCATAAATTAGGGCAGCAGATGCCGCATCAATGAGGGTTCGCCGAGCATTTAACAGCTCTTGTCTAGCCGATACATAATCAAGATATCCATATCGACCTTTTTGATAGGCGTCTTGAGTATCTTCCAGTGCATCTTCAAGCATTGGGATAACCGACTGCTTTAATGAATTAGCTGTTAATATGGCTTGTTTTCTATTGGAGTATGCTCGTAGTAAGTGATTTCTAAACCTCAACTTAGTCGCCTCTTTCTCTATGGCAACTTGGTCACGCTCTGCTAGCGCACTAGCGATTGCACCAGAATTTCGCTTTTCAGCAAACAAAGGTAAGCTAAAGCCAGCGACCAGTGCCGTATCATTGGCTTCTTGAGAGCGCCTAACACCAACAGACCATTTGATATTGGCCGTTGACTCTGTTTTAGCCAACTGTAATTCGGCCTCTTTTAGTCGCTGCTCACTTGCATAAACTTGAATAGCAGGGTTTTTCTCTAATTTCGCAAAGAGACTACTAAAATCACTATCATTGCCAAACTGAAACAGATCTCCAGTTACTCTAGAGAATGACACTGATGTTTCTCCCCAGTAAGCTGATAAAGAAAGCTTTAGATATTCCAAGCGCTTTTGTTCAGATTGAAGGGTGAGGTTAGCCTGAGCAATAACTGCTTTTGAACGTTTCACTTCAGCCTCAGGAGTAGCACCTGCGCGGTTACGCTGAGATACAATCTCTAACGTTTCTTGTGCTAAGCTCAATGCATTATCTGCCAATATCACTCTTTGTTGGGCTGCAAGTACTTCCACGTACTTCTCAGTGACTTGAGCCATTAAATTAAGCGCAGAGACTTCTTTCTCAGCATTGAGTAGTGCTCTTGATTTTGAAACAAGTCCAATCCGCGCTGAGCGTTTATCTCCCATTTCGATAACCGAAGATAGAGCGACTGTTAATTCAGCACTGTCGAATGCATTAAATTCACCTGAGCCTGCAAAGTTCTCAGCTTCAACTTCTAGTTCATAAGCGGGATTTAAACTTGCTGTTTGTTCTTGTCCTGTTAATGCGGTTTGTTTGAAATCAAATATTTTGAGTTCAGGATTTTGTTTAAGCGTCCACTGAATTGCCTCTTGAAGATTTAACTGCTTTTCAAAGGCATAAACATTAAATGTAAAAAGTGACAACGCGAGAAACGCGATATATTTAAGCTGAGGTGTTACACACCTCAAAATTGCTATCTTGCGATGCTCACAGGTATTAAGTGCCATGTATACTTTCCTATAAATTAATATGTGATATTTAGGTCATTAACATTTGACCTTTCTTAATTTTCTATAAAATTTAGGCGTATTTAGGTGGGCGGAATGGCACCGACATATAGCCTTTTAGCTCAGGAGAAACTAAGGCGTAGGTAAGGAAATATTCTATTTTTTGTAAAATATTACAAGAATAATCTGCATTTAAAAATAAGTGACAACAGCAACAAAAATTACAATTATCAATTAAAGTTTGGCTATTACTCACCTCAAATAAATTGGAGGTTTCTGGAGATTCTAGCGGGGTAATAGACTCAGTTAGTGATGTATTAAAAGAACTTTCAATTAAGTTTACTTCAAGCTCTTCTAGCGAAAAAAACACAGATTGCACCGCGATTAAAATCATTATCACGTATGATATATATGGTTTAAAATATGACGGACGCATTAGGTTCATTGTTATCTAGTTCGCTTCAATCAGTCTGATAGTTCCCAAAGTCGTTGGGACTATGTTTAAATCTGAAACATGAGTAAACCCTGATTCAACCTCTAAAGAAGGAAGGACTCCATCTACATTATCTTTTGTAGTTTCAAAACCATCTAATAACTGAACGACAAAGAACAATATCCGTTGAAATATTGAAGTCGGCTTTCCCCAGTCAGCAATTAATAAAATGCCACCCGGTTTCAGTACCCGACGAATTTCAGTTAATGTCGCACGCTTAGTTGAACGGCTTAAGTGATGAAAAAACAAACTTGAAAATACGATATCAAAGGAATTATCACTAAAAGGCATTTCTTGTCCAAAGCCCTGTCTAAAAGAAATATTAAGATCCTTGCCTATAACTTTTTTCTGTGAAATATCTAAAGCGGTTTGGTCTGCATCTAAGCCTATTACGGTATATTTAGGTGATTTTTCAGCTATTAATTTTGTTAGCGTTCCGGTTCCACATCCAACATCAAGTAGGTTGTTTCCTTTGACGTTGGCAACTTTATCTACAATCAGTTTTTTAAAAAATGCTTCTCTCGTGGTGATAGCAACGAGGCTGTCATAAAAATTAGTTAACCAATGAAATCGTAATGGCGGAATGTAGGCATTGTTTTTCATAACTTCATTTCCCTTTAGCCGTTTGAAGCAGACTTAAACTAGCTATAAAGATGCTATTAATGGTTTTAAAATTTAAATAAATAGCCATGATGAATTTGTTTAATACTTTAGCTGTAAGATACGGCGAGCACCGTTTAAAACGACAACAGCAATAATCAAACCAATCACTAAATCTGGATAACGGCTGCTTGTTACTGTAACTAAAAAGCCAGCTAAGATTACCCCAACATTTGCAATAACGTCATTTGCGGAAAAAATCCAGCTTGCTTTCATATGAGCGCCGTCTTCTTTATTACCAAATATTAAAAATAGACAAGCAATGTTAGCGATTAGTGCTATTCCACCAAATATCATCATTAAAGAAGAGATCGGTTCACTACCGTAAACAAAGCGTCTTACGACTTCGCTCAAAGCACCTAGCGCTAGAATAACTTGAAGCACACCAGATATATGTGCCGCTCTAAGTTTCATGCTGATACTTTTACCTACCGAATAAATAGCCAAACCATACACAGCAGCATCAGCAAACATATCTAATGAGTCCGCAATTAGGCCAGCAGACTGTGCAATCAACCCAGCAATTACTTCTATAAAAAACATGACTCCATTAATGGCTAACAACCATTTTAGGGTTGATGCTTCTTTCATCTCATTTTTTTGGGCTAGATCTTTTGCTTTTGCAGCTTCGGTGCTGCAACTTTCTTTAGTTGATGCCAACTCTGCACCGAGATTGAGTTGTTGTAATTTTTTTGTTATCTCATCTAAATTTTCATCATGAAAAACCTTGACTAAACGGCTAGGAATATCAAATTGCAACCCAACTGAAGGCTCAATTGAGTCAAGTGCTAACCTAATCAATCTCTCTTCTGAAGGACAGTCCATTTGAGGTACTTTAAATGTACTGACAAACGCGCCACTATAGTTATCTAATTGTGTATCAATTTTTACATCTTCATTGGTAGAAGATGATTGACACTGACCACTACATTTTTCTGACATATTTAACATTCCGTAATAATATTAAAATAAGTATAAAATCTATAGTGGCTATAGAGTCAAATAAAAAATTATTTAATGTAAAAGCGTGGAAACTGAATTGAAAAGCTAGTTTAAGAAAATAGTTTCTGCTAGTATTTTAAATACTATATTTAACTGGTGATAACTTTGAACCTTAATGTTGTACTAAAAATGCTCTTGGTTATTTCGATTGTTTTACAATCGTTAACTGCTGTAGCATCCTCAACATCTGAGAATCACCAAATAGATATAGAGCACCTTCAAACTCAACATGATCATGCAGATGATCGAAATGTCTCAAATGATAATGTAGGTGATGAGCAGCATAATGAAAAAGATTGTCATCACT
>NZ_AUTO01000015.1:0-551 GCF_000498055.1 Pseudoalteromonas sp. TB51 | reverse complement strand
GCAAGCCTAGATAAAGCACGCCGCCTATTGTGGCCAATCAAGAAAAAATACGGTAACAAATTATCGTGGGCCGACCTATTTATTTTAGCCGGTAACATGGCATACGAATCAATGGGCCTAAAAATTTATGGCTTTGCGGGCGGCCGTGAAGACATTTGGCATCCAGAAAAAGACATTTACTGGGGCGCAGAAAAAGAATGGCTAGCACCGAGTGATGAGCGTTACGACAACGTAGAAAAACCCGACACCATGGAAAACCCATTAGCTGCAGTACAAATGGGCTTAATTTACGTAAACCCAGAAGGCGTAAATGGGATACCCGATCCGCAAAAAACCGCGCAGCACGTACGTGAAACATTTGCTCGCATGGCAATGAACGACGAAGAAACCGCAGCGCTTACTGTAGGCGGCCACACGGTAGGTAAAACCCACGGTAACGGTAAAGCTGAGCACTTAGGCCCAGAGCCAGAAGCGGCCGACGTACACGAGCAAGGCCTAGGCTGGAACAGCACTAAAGAAGGCGGCTTTGGTCGCAATACTGTAACGTCGGG
>NZ_AUTO01000014.1:0-1240 GCF_000498055.1 Pseudoalteromonas sp. TB51 | reverse complement strand
ACTCCACCCAAAACAGGCCCTACAATAGGAATAGGGGCCAATGAAGTAAAGGCAGCTGTAGCGCCTTGGTAGGTATTAATAACAGCTTGAGCTATTGCAAACGCTTTATAGGCTTTAAACGCAGTCTTACTTTGGCCAGCCATCGTTTTAAACGTAGCAGCGCCCAAGCCAACAATCGCGTTAGATTTTTCAGCTTCTGTTTGTTTTTCAAAGTTAGCAAAAGCTAAAACATTACTTTGTAATGCCCCCATATTGCGGGTTTTAATTTGTAATAGGCGCTCTTGATGAGCGGCTTCACTTGCTTCACGCTCACTATGGTAACCACTAGCGGCATTGAGCTCTGTTTGGCGTTCTAAATCACGTAGCTGATTATCAGTGTTGTATTTTAGCTCGCCTACATCATCATTCGCCGCTAAGCCTATTTGTGAGCGGCGTTTAGCATCAACACGAGCTTGTTGGCGTGCTTGTTCGACACCTAATTCACTATTGTAAGCAGCTAATGCATCACGATCCGCATGGCCTTTAATAACGGCTATGCGATCTTCAAGCTCTTGCTGTAATTTATTTTTACGAAACTCTTCAGCTTGGTTTTTTTTTCGTATTTCAGCCTGTCTTTCACGTTCAGTAATTTTACCTTGATCTTCAAAATATTTAGACTGTAAGCGCTTTAAAATACCATCATATTTAGCTTTGTTACTTACATCGTTCTCACGCGCAACGGTCACCATTTGTCGTTGCTTATCGAAGTTATCTTTTAATCTAGCGCGCTCTCCCATTAAGCTGACTTCTAAGCGCTTAATGTTATCGGGCATGGCTGTACTTGTTACAACTGGCTTAGGCTTTTCAGTTTCTTTAATTGCGAGTACTTGTTGCAGAGCCACAATTTCATTTTTTAAGTCGGTCACGCGCTGTTGTGCCGCCTCAACATCCGAGAACTTACCCTTTAAGAATGGGTTGTTAAAACGTTCTCGTGCTTCATCAGCCATTTGAATCGCATTTTTAATGCGACCTTGCGCCATTAGTAGTAAACCTTGTGCTTGGCTACTTGTTAAATTGGCATACGGGTTTAGGTCTTTACTGGCTTCTTTAAGTTTATTAACGGAGTCTGTAGCGTCATCGCCCTGGCTTGCAAAGTAAGCAAGGCCAAGCCCAGCTGTTACTAATAAACCAACAGGGCCACCTAACAACCCCATTACGGTGCTAAGGCCACGCGCTGCTAAGGTTGCACGCCTAGCGGCGG
>NZ_AUTO01000013.1:0-4432 GCF_000498055.1 Pseudoalteromonas sp. TB51 | reverse complement strand
GTTTAAATGCCATAGGTTGGCGTCTTGTAATAGGCGGCCGAATATTCTAAGTGTTTTATGATGCCTAATTTTATTAGGATCAGGTAAAAATCGTTGGATCGTTTTCTTAGGCATTTCAAGCAACCATTTACTTCAGTGTGGATTAGTCTTGGATTTGTAATAGGTTGTATTTCAACCGTATTTTATTATCAAACCCATGAATTTACAGTCATCACAATATCTGTCCTTATTGCGAGCGCCTATTTTAAGCCGTTTTTGAATGTTTTGTTAGGGTTTATTTTAGCTATTTGCTGCATTGTTGTGCACTTTTACCTGTTTTATAGCTATACGTTGCCAAATGATGAAAATAACTATGCTTACCCTGCCACAATTCTTGTTGATGAGGTTATCTCTGCAAAGCAACCACAGTATATAAAAGCAACGTTATTAAAGTTAAATGGGGATGAAATACACAAATTTAAAGCACCTAAAGCCATGTTAAGTGTCGATTCTGCACAGCATATTAAGCAGGGCGATACTTTTGAGGCAACAATAGCGCTGAAAAAATTCAGAACAATTAAAAATATCGGTGTGTTTGATAATAATGTGCATGCCTTTAAACAACGCATACTATTTAAAGGCAAAGTACTTAATAAACAATTGCGCATTACTAGCGCGGCTTCACCTTCAATAATTTATAAATACAGGTCGTTTTTAAAACACACTTATCAAAAAACAACGCTTAATTGGCTTTATTATGCATTGCTTAGTGGTGATAAATCACTGATGTCGTTTGAAAATAAACAAACAATGCAAAGTTTAGGGCTCAGCCATTTATTAGCTATTTCAGGGTTGCACATAGGGCTTATATTCAGCTGTTTTTATTTACTGAGTAAGTACACATCATACATCCTTAAAATTAAAGTATTGCAGTCTATTAATTTAACTATTGTTTATTGTTTTATCGGCTGGTTAGCGGCATTTATCTATGTGTATTTAAGTGAATTTTTACTCTCAGCGACTCGCGCATTTATTATGTTAAGTTGCGTATTAGGTCTTTACTTTATTGCCAAACAGCCACTGCGCTGGCGAAGCATTTTATATGCTTTAGTCGCTGTATTACTCATCAATCCTTTTAATGTTTTAAACCCAGGGTTATATTTTTCTTTTATTGCGGTTGCAATTATTTTCATTGTTATAAAGCACCTTCCTAAAACTAAATATAGTTGGCTTAGCGTGTTTATAGCGCTGTGTATTATTCAGCTTGCTTTATTTATTGGGCTTTTGCCTATTACCCTTATTTATTTTAGTGGGGTAAGTATTGCTGGGTTGGTTATTAATTTATTGGCAATTCCATTATTAAGCGTGGCAATCATGCCACTTTTGCTGCTGTTTACGATAATAAGTGCTGTGGTAGATATAACGCCCGCCATTTTATTATTCGATAGTGTACTTATAACATTGTTTAAGTATATGGATGCAATCCCTTGGCATTACAGATGGTTAGATATAGCTAAACCGCGTACATTGTACTTAGTTGCAGCTTATCTATGCATATTAATCGCCTGGTTTAGCCCCTTTAAACGTTTAGCACTCATTCCTCTATGCGTTACATTAATAGATTATCTGTATTTACCAAAACCTCTTTGGCAACTGCATGTGTTTGATGTTGGGCACGGATTAATGACGTTACTCGAAAAAGACAATCAAGCGCTGGTTTACGATTTTGGCCCTAGTTATTTTAACCGTTTTAGCCGTACATACAGTGTGTTAATTCCTTATTTGAAAACACATAACTTAACCGTCAGTGATGCAATAATAAGTCATCAAGATAACGACCATGCAGGGGGCGCAGCACATTTTATTAATGCAGGATTTGGTGAAAGCTTTAAGCGCTTTCACCCATATGGCATAACCACACAGTGTATCTCTTTAGATTATAACTTTAATGGATTGCGCATTAGCAGCTTTGCTGATAGCACATTTAATAACGAAAATGATAATTCGTGTGTGCTTTTAATCAAATCACACCAACTTACTATGTTATTAACGGGTGATATTTCTAAAGCACGTGAGCTGAGCCTTATTAAAACTCACTCATTACAAGCCGATGTGATTTTAAGCCCTCATCATGGGAGCGATACGTCTTCAAGCACGGAATTTATCAACCATGTAAATCCGCATACGGTTATTCACTCAACAGCTTTTCAAGGCCAATGGCAATTTCCCAGTGAAAAAGTGGTTTCGCGCTACAAAGCTATAAATGCTAAACAATATGTTACGGCACGTGATGGGCAAATTACGGTAAGTATTTATCAAGATAGCTTTAAAGTGACAACGGCGCGCAAACACGAAAGTTATTGGTTTATAGAAGATTGACGTTTAGTTTTAACGGTTTGAAGGATACAATAAGGGCTGTAATTGTATAACGAGAGTAATATGAGTCAAAGTACTACACAAATTTATAAACGGTTGATTTCTTACGTTGGTGATTATAAAAGCGTTGCCTTCGTCGCTATTATTGGAATGATCGGCTATTCGGGTATGGATGCATTATTTATTCAATTAATGAAACCCTTTATTGATGAAGGCCTAAACCAACGTAATAGCGAAGTGCTAGCTTATGCCCCATTTGTTGTAATTGCGCTGGTAATAGGGCGTGGCCTGTTTAATTTTATGTCTTCGTATTGCCTAAGCTATGTAGGCTCGCAAGTAGTTCGTTCGTTACGCCAGCAGTTATTTGAACACATATTACATTTGCCTGTTTCGTTTCATGATAAAAACTCAACAGGTGATTTAATTTCAAAAATTACTTTTGATACAGAACAAGTTCAGCAAGCAATCACCAAAGCACTGTTAATTGTTGTAAGAGAAGGCGCTTTTGTCGTTTTTTTACTTGCCCTTATGTTTTATACCAGCTGGCAGCTTTCGCTGATTTTTTTAGTGATCATTCCACTAGTGGCAATTATTGTAACGTTTGTGTCTAAACGCTTTCGCCATATTTCAAAAAATATACAGTCTGCAATGGGGCAGGTCACCCGTAGCTCTGAGCAAATGCTAAGTGGACACAAAGTTATTCATGGCTTTGGTGGGCAAAAACAAGAAATCGACCAGTTTTCAAAAATCAATAATCATAATCGCCAGCAACGTATTAAAATGGATGCCACTAAAGCGTTAAGCGTGTCGGTAATTCAAGTGCTTGCAGCAAGTGCAATGGCTGTTATTTTGTGGGTTGTATCTATGCCTTCAATGATAGATACGATCAGCTCTGGCGATTTTATGGTACTCATCTCTTCTATGATGATGCTTTTACGCCCGCTTAAACAATTAGCAAACGTGAACAGTGATATGCAGCGCGGTATTTCTGCAGCGCAAAGTATTTTTTTAGTTTTAGATGAAGAAATTGAAAAAGACAAAGGTACTTACACCGTAGATAAGGTGAAGGGCGAAATTGAGGTTAAAAACGTTACCTTTAAATACCCAACTAAAGATGAAGCTGTTTTAAATAACCTATCAATAAGTATAAAAGCCGGTGAAAGCATCGCGCTTGTAGGGCGTTCAGGCTCGGGTAAATCGACTATTTCTAATTTATTACCGCGTTATTATGATTTAGAAGCACCAAGTGAAATTTTATTAGATGGCGTTGCGCTTGAGAAATATAAACTGGCCGATTTACGCCGCCAGTTTGCCTTAGTATCTCAGCAAGTTGTGTTATTTAACGACACAATTGCTAATAATATTTGTTATGGCATAAGCCGCGAAATAACACCGCAGCAATTAGAAGAGGTGGTTAAACAAGCCCACGTGTGGGAATTTGTTAAAGACCTACCTGAGCAGCTCAATACCATGGTCGGTGAAAACGGGGTGATGCTCTCTGGTGGTCAACGTCAACGTATAGCAATTGCTCGCGCTATATTAAAAGATGCACCTATTTTAATTTTAGATGAAGCAACTTCAGCCTTAGACACAGAGTCTGAAAAACTAATTCAGCAAGCTCTTGATACCCTTATGCAAGACAAAACGTCTATAGTCATTGCCCATCGTCTTTCAACCATTGAGAACAGCGACAAAATATACGTTATTGATGGTGGCCGGGTGATTGAAAGTGGCGATCATCAGAGTTTACTAGCTAAAGATGGTACTTATTCAGCTCTATGTAAAATGCAGTTTGGTGAGCACGGGTGAGTAAAATAGAGCAAAGCTGGTATAAACCATTTAGTTTTATAACGCTACTTTTACTGCCATTAGCTGCGCTTTTTTGGTTAATTTCAAGTATTAGGAAATGGGTTTTTAAGGTTGGCTTTGCCACGCCTTTTAAAGCTAAATCTAAAGTGATTGTGGTGGGCAATATAAGTGTAGGTGGGAATGGCAAAACGCCATTTGTGTTATGGCTTTACGAATACTTGTCAGAGCAAGGCCTAAAAGTGGGCATTATCAGCCGAGGTTACGGCGG
>NZ_AUTO01000012.1:0-2726 GCF_000498055.1 Pseudoalteromonas sp. TB51 | reverse complement strand
TACAGCAGCTAGTAAGTTAACTATTATTAAGCGTGGTGTTTTTGCCGCTAAACCATCCACATGTAGCACATAACACACCTGCACCTGCACATAACCAAAGCGGCGCACTCCAGCTGCCGGTACTTGTATGTAGCGCCCCAGCTACCATAGGGCCAATAGCCGCTAACAAATAGCCAATACTTTGTGACATACCCGAAAGCGAAGCCGCTTGCGTGGAGTTATCGGTACGTAAGCTAATAAACGACAGCCCTAAAATAAAACACGCCCCCGAGCTAAAGCCAAGTAGTAGCGTCCACACTAATGCAAAGCTTGGCATATAAAGTAGCCCTAGCGCACAGCACGCACTCAGTGATGCAAGTATAAAGCTAAGCGCACTTTGATCTTTTAATTTTCCTAGCAAAGGTATAAGCACAAGCCCAGGTATGGCGGTCGCAATTTGAAAAGCACCATGATACGCGCCTGCTTGTGTTGCGCTTTGGCCCGCTTCGGTGAGTATGCTAGGCAGCCAAGTAATAATGATGTAATTTAAAAATGAATTTAGCCCCAGTAACAAGGTAATTTGCCAAGCAAGTAGGTAGCGCCACACGCTTTTATTAAGTGTTGAGGCCTGTGCTGTTTGTGCCGGTTTTGTGTGTTTATTTAATTGCGCCATCCACACAATTAAAGTGGTAATTGTAATGAGTGCACTTGCCCCTAATGCAAACTGCCAACCTAACTCTTCATATTGGCTAAGTGGATAAACTAATGCTGAAAAGCCACCCGAGGCAATGCCCATAGTGAGTACATAAGCAGAGGTCATTACCGCCACTTTTGCCGCAAAGTCGCGTTTTATTATACTTGGTAACAATACGTTAGCTATGGCAATACCTGCGCCTATTATGGCTGTGCCTACAAATAGCATAATGGATGAATTAACCACCCGTGCGGCAATACCCAGTAATATTAAAAATACAGCAAAAAACAATGTGCGCTCAAGCCCTTGGCGTTTAGCCAGGCTTGCAGCCATAGGCGATATAATGGCAAAGGCAATTAGCGGTAAGGTGGTAATAAAGCCTGCTTGCGAAGCGGTTAAATTAAAATGCGCAATTATTTGTTCAAGCACAGGGGCAACCCCTGTAAAAGGCGCACGTAAATTGGCAGCAATAAGTAAAATACCTATTACAAGCAATACGCTTGAAAAGCGCGACATACCAGCATTACTGTGAGGTGTGTGAGTCATTATTACAAAATAAGTTAGCTAATTATTGGCGCTAGTATAAACAAATCAGCAGTATTATAATTTAGCTATACTGACATTAAATAACTAAAAACTGACAAAATATGTTTGAGCCTAAAGGGTGGGGATACCTACAAAACTACGAGCACATGGTACAGCCTATAATTGCCAAAGTAGATACCGCACAAGGCAGCAAAGAATACCCGTTACACACTCACCCTAAGGGGCAGCTAATTTTAGCGCTTGATGGTTATGTTACCTGCGAAGCGGCTAACAAAATGTGGATGGTGCCAACGCACAGCGCTATTTGGGTACCTGCAAACACCTTACACAGCAATCGCGCATCTGATAACGCCAAATTATGTTTTGTATTTATTGATGCCAATAAGCACGGCATGCCACAGCATACCTGTACATTAGCAATAACGGGGCTGGTAAAAAGTTTAATGCTAAAACTAGCAAGCGAACACCAAGCCTATAATGAAGACACTAAAACAGCACGTTTAGCTCAGGTACTGTTTGATTTATTAATTGAAATGCCCGCCCAGCCGCTCGACTTTGTGTTATCTAAGCATGCGGTTATTCAAGCAATGGGGCAGCAGTTACTCGCACAGCCAAATAATCGTAAAACCCTTGCACAATGGGCACACGACTTTGCTTTAACCGAGCGGACGTTGGCACGGCTTATAAAAAAGCAAACCGGTATGACCTTTGGTAAGTGGAGAATGCAATTACATATAATTACAGCGCTGCAGGCACTATCAGATGGGCAAAGTGTACAGCAAGTGTCGGCGTTATTGGGGTACGAATCGGTGAGTGCGTTTATAACTATGTTTAAAAAGGTAATGGGAAAGTCGCCCACTAAATATATGGGCGACTTAAATTAACCTTTATACATGGTTTTACCACGTGTACGTAGCTGAAAGCATGGCGTTACGCGGTTTACCCGGGAAGTACCTATCGCCAGTAAAGCTGGTGTAATCAGCACGCTCTGCATAAGCTTCGTCGGTAAGGTTAATTATACGTGCAAGCACTTCTAAATTATTGGTAACTTGCCACTTTGCACGCAAGCTTAAAATATCATGCCCCTCGTAGCTATGTAGGTTTTCTGGGTCGGTATAGTAACTACTTACGCTATGCCATTGCAGTGCAAGCGCTAGGTTATTAAAGGCTTGCCAGGTTAAATCAAGGTTAGCCACATTGCGAGGCGCGGTGTCTACGTTGTTACCGTTTATATTTAGCCCATTAATTAACTGATTATTGGTATACGTGTGCTTTGCATGTGTACCTGCAAATTGTAAGTTAAGCGTTTTGCTTAACGCATAATCTACTTCAAGCTCAATACCTCTGTGACGTGAACTGCCATCATTAACGTTAAAGAAGTCGCTATCGCGATAAATAGTATTGTGTTTGCTCATAGCATACACAGCCAATGCGTAACTTATATTGCTGTAATATCCTTTTAAACCAAGCTCGGCATTATTGGCTATTTCGGGGTTTAAATCGGCGG
>NZ_AUTO01000011.1:0-3250 GCF_000498055.1 Pseudoalteromonas sp. TB51 | reverse complement strand
CGGCCACTAAATCTTGAATATTTGATGAGAAGTTACTGTTTGCAAAGTCGCCGTCGCTATTGCCAAGGCCGGTAAAGTCAAAGCGCAGTACGGCAATACCCTGTTGGGTAAGGGCGCGGCTTATGCGCGTAGCGGCAGCAATATCTTTACCACAGGTAAAGCAGTGTGCAAATAAAGCATAAAACTTTACATCGCCGGCTGGGCGTTCAAGCTGGCCTGCAAGTTCTAAATCGCCGCTTTTAAAAGATACTTTTTGTCGCATAGAAGAGCCTTAGTGTTTCATTAAAATACGTTACAATAATAGATAAGATATAAGCACTAACTAGTGTAATTTCAATGTTTATTATGCTTTGATCTTGATCAAGTAAACTGCTTACTATTTCATCGAGAGGACATTTGTCCTTATGTTTTTTGGGTGGTTTGTCTATCCTCGCACAGCGCTATAATGAAGGTTTTGCTACTTTATATTGGCTAATTAGCTATATTTTAAAGCAGCTCACTTCTAACAACCTATTCACTGGAACGTACAATGCAATTACCTACTGTTGATTATAAAGCTCCCGATGCGGCTGCTCACTTTGTTGAATCGTTAAGAAACACCGGTTTTGGTGTATTAAAAAATCACCCAATCCCGCAATCTTTAGTTGAGTCTATTTACGAAAAATGGCAAGACTTTTTTAATTCAGAGCAAAAGCACGACTTTTTATTTTCTAAAGAAACGCAAGACGGTTATTTCCCGCCTTCTGTATCTGAGGTAGCTAAAGGCTTTACAGTAAAAGACATTAAAGAGTACTTTCATGTTTACCCTAAAGGTCGCGTGCCTGCAGAGCTTGAAGCTGACGTGCGTGAGTACTACCGCTTAGCTAACGAATTTGCAGCAACGCTTTTAAGCTGGGTTCAAGCAGAGGCACCAGCCGATGTACGTGCTAAGTTTTCTATCGATTTAAAAGACATGATTGCTGATTCTGAGCAAACATTGTTACGCATTTTACATTACCCGCCAATGACAGGTGATGAAGAGCCAGGTGCAATTCGCGCTGCAGCACATGGTGACATTAACTTATTAACTGTATTACCTGCATCGAACGAGCCAGGCCTGCAAGTTCAAAAAACAGATAGCGGTTGGTTAGATGTGCCATGTGACTTCGGTAGCTTAATTATTAATATTGGTGACATGCTACAAGAAGCGTCGGGCGGGTACTTCCCATCGACTATTCACCGTGTAATAAACCCAACAGGTAAAGCGTCGACTAAGTCGCGTATTTCTTTACCGCTGTTTTTACACCCACGTCCTGAAGTTGTGCTTTCTGAGCGCTACACTGCAGACAGCTACCTACAAGAGCGTTTACGCGAGCTAGGTGTTAAATAACGTTATATTTATTGAGTTAAATATAAACCAAAAGCGGCTTTTAGCCGCTTTTGTTGTTTTTAAGCAAGGTTATACCAATCCGCAATAATGTTGAATCATTTTTAGGGGCTAAACGTATCGCTATCTGCGTTAAAAAATTCTCATTTATGACTATATGGATGCAGAAGGTAGAGCAATGCAGGAGCAATTGCCGAGAACAACTAAATAACGAATTTATTGTCTAGCTATCAACACGTTTATCTATTCTCAAAATAGATCACTTAATTAAGCGGATTGGTATTAATTTTTTGGGTAAGTTTGTTTCATTATTAAAACCGACTCAGCAATTATTTGCTCAAGTATAGCTAAATCGATATTTTCCAATTTTGTCACGTACAAACAGCTTTTACCTAGGCTATGTTTACCAAGCTTATTTAATAATGCCGCTATTTTGGGGTGATCAAAGCCAGGCATAATATAAATAGAAAGCTTAGTTTTGCGTGGTGAAAATCCTGTGATTGGCCATTCACCTGTGCGGCCGGAGTCGTACCTATAGCTGTATTGGTCAAACCCTATAATATCTTTACCCCATACAACAGGCTTTGCCCCTGTGACTTTTTCAAACAGGGTTAGTAAGGTTTGTGTGTCTTCAATACGCTTTGAATCTATACTTTCTAGGCATTGCTTAAGTGTTATTTGGTTTGCTTTAGTTTTTAATGTCATAGCGTTGATTTGTATTGTTATTAGCTACTCTAAGGTTAGCACTTAATTTGCTAAGTGAATATTTCCATGCATTTCTAAGTTAGTTGCGTATAATGCGCCCTTGGCCGGTTTGGCCTTTATTTTATTGAGAGATTTTATGAGTTTTGATGGTTTAGGTTTATCACAGTCTTTAGTTAACGCGGTTTTAGAAAAGGGCTATGAAGCGCCAACGCCTATTCAGGCTCAAGCAATTCCTGCAATTATTGAACGTCGCGATGTAATGGCGGCTGCACAAACAGGCACAGGTAAAACCGCTGGTTTTACGTTACCGCTAATTGAGCTGTTATCTAAAGGCAGTAAAGCAAAAAGTAACCACGTACGTGCCCTTATTTTAGCGCCTACGCGTGAGCTGGCTTTGCAGGTAAGCGAAAACGTTGAAGAATACGCTAAGCACTCTGATGTAAGTTCGTTTGTAGTGTACGGCGGCGTTAAAATAAACCCACAAATGCAGCGCCTTCGCAAAGGGGTTGATATTTTAGTGGCCACGCCTGGGCGTTTAATCGATTTACATAATCAAAACGCTGTTAAGTTTGATAATGTTGAAGTGCTGGTACTTGATGAAGCCGACCGCATGCTTGATATGGGGTTTATTCACGACATTAAACGCCTGATTGCTAAAATGCCGCCTAAACGCCAAAACTTAATGTTTTCGGCAACGTTTTCAGATGATATACGTGCATTAGCAAAAGGGTTAATTAACGACCCTGTTGAAATATCAGTTGCGGCAAAAAACACCACTGCTAAAAGCGTAACGCAAAGCGTTTACGCTGTTGATAAATCGCGTAAAACCGCATTACTTAGCCATTTAATTCGTAGCAACGATTGGCAACAAGTATTAGTGTTTAGCCGTACCAAGCACGGTGCAAACCGTTTAGTTAAACAGCTTGAGCGCGACGACATAGTAGGCGCCGCTATTCATGGTAATAAATCACAAGGTGCCCGTGTTAAAGCATTAGATGGCTTTAAAAGCGGTGAAGTACGCGTACTTGTAGCCACTGATATTGTGGCACGTGGCCTTGATATTGTTGAGCTTCCGCATGTGGTTAACTACGACTTACCAAACGTATACGAAGATTACGTTCACCGTATTGGCCGTACAGGCCGTGCTGGTGCATCAGGGCATGCTATTTCGTTTGTAAC
>NZ_AUTO01000010.1:0-1884 GCF_000498055.1 Pseudoalteromonas sp. TB51 | reverse complement strand
TCCCACTATCGCGGCTCCTCGGGCTTGACCAAGTTTTAGCGCGGCATCCGGGTTATGCGCCATAAATACTTTTTCTATGGCAAAGGTTTCGGGGGAGAACTGCTCTATTATTTGCGTGATCCCTTGGTAGATCATTTTTAATCGTATGGGGAACTCATGCTCGGCTAATTTAATGCACCCGCTTCCTAAATAGGTAAATTTAGCGCCTTGATGCGCAACCACACCATAACCGGTTAAACGCGAACCTGGGTCTATCCCTAAAATAATGGCCAAACAGCACACTCATTATTGTTATTTTTCAATAACGGTAATAATGCCAGAGCACTGTATAAATTACCAGTGGCGAGTAAAAACAAAAACGCCCGCAACTTAGTGCGGGCGTTTAGCGTTAAAAGTATAGCTTAGGCTAAAGCACGTACTAAGCCTTGGGTATTTTGTTTAAGTTTACGGGCAATCATAAAGTAGCCAAGCGCGGCTACAAACACCCCGCCCGACACTGGCCCTATTAGCCAAATTGTTGGGTGCAATTTACCGGCTAAGTCAAACATTTGCTGCTGAACAATCAGCAAGGCTACATCACTAAATAATGCGGCTACAAACCCAGCTAAGCCACCTAATAGCAAAAACTCATAAAGCGTCGCATTTTTTATTAACCGCCCTTTGGCGCCTAACGTTCGCAGTATTACTATTTCTTGCATTCGCTCGCCAAGGCTCGCTTGCACCTGAGATATAAGCACTAATGCGCCGCACAACACCACAATAGCAAGCACAAAGCCAATAGCTAACGACACCTGCTCAATGGTTGATTGTATTTGCTTAACAAAGTTATCTACATCGATGGCGGTAATGGTTGGATAAGTGCGCAGTAACTGGCTAAACGCTTTCTTTTGCTCTGGCTCTATTCGCACAGATGAAATATACGTTGCCGGAAAATCTTTTAGCACATCGGGGCTTAAAATAATAAAAAAGTTAGGTTTTAGCGTCGCCCAATTTACTTTACGCACACTGGTAATTTTGGCGTCAAATGATTGCGCACCAATTAAAAATGTTAAGGTGTCGCCTATTTCTACGTCTAGGCGCTCTAACATAGACTCCTCAACCGATGCCTCACCCACTGCGCCTTCGCCAAACCACTGCCCTTGCACAATTTCGTTTTGAGCTGGCACATTATCAAGCCAGGTTAGATTAAGCTCACGGCCAATGCCTGAACGCGCTTCTTCATCTTTTTTCTCGTTATCTTGCAACGACACTTTACGCGCCACAAGCTCGCCATTTACCGCATTTACTCGCCCACGAATGGTTGGATAAAAATCCGAAACTAAAATATCGTTCTCTGCTAGGTAATTATTTACAGGCTCTAGTTCGTTTTGCGTAATATTAACTAAAAATGCATTAGGTGCATCGGCGGGTAATTGAGACTGCCAATCTGAGATCATGTCGTTTTTAAGCACAATCAAAAACAATAGCAATTTAATCGCCAATGAAAAGCTAATAAGCTGCACCGCATTTACGTTGGCACGCTTTTGTATAGAAGCAATAGCTAACGACCAACTGTTGCCTGGTTTTAAACCTAATTTACGACCACCGCCAAATATTAGTTTTGAAATAACAAACAAAACCGCAATCAAAGCAAGCGTAGAGACAAATAAAATAAGCGTTATTTTAATGTTGTTACTAAATAACCACATTAATAAAAACACCGTAAGCGCGCTTAAACCTAAGTGCACACGGCTTACCGCTAGTCTGTCCCCTAAATTACGGCGTAATACTCTAAGCGGTGGAATATCAAATAAATCAAGCAGTGGCTTAATAGAGAACATAATCGCACATATAACGCCTGTGCTAATGGCCACCAGCCAAGGTTTAAACCCGGCGGCAGGTAAG
>NZ_AUTO01000009.1:0-7461 GCF_000498055.1 Pseudoalteromonas sp. TB51 | reverse complement strand
ACTAAAGAGGCGGTATTGGCCACTACAGTAGAAGGGGTACACGTTGCTAAAATAACTAAATCGATATCTTTTGCGTCAATCCCTGCACAATCGATGGCGTGCTTTGCGGCAACGGTTGCAAGTTCTGCGGTGCTAACATGGCTAACCCTACGAGATTTAATACCAGTACGTGTGGTGATCCACTCATCGTTGGTATCAACTATTTCGCTAATTTCATCGTTGCTAATGCTTGCTGGTGGAATGCATTTACCCCAACCAGTAATATGTGCGTAGGCCATAGTGTGTTCTCTTAAAAAGGTGGTCTGACGTGTATTGCTAATGGGTGAGTTATATCAAAAATTGCCCTTTAAGAGAAGTTATTAACCTGTTTTGTCTCGTAAATAATAGTAATTGTGGGCAATTTGACGTAAAGCTTGTTTAAAGAGTAAGCAAGTATTAAAACTATACGTAGCGATGTGTTAAACAGCATATAATTGAAAAGCACATGACTTTGCGGCTTTACCTAAACGTAAGTGGCTTGCGTTTATGGCACTGCGTTCAAGCTGTTAGCTTGAGTGAATTAAAGTAAGCCGATATTATTAATTACTGCCCGTTTAACGTATAAACACACAAACACGTGGCAATTGCCTACATAATAAGGAAGCCCATGAGCAATAAAATAAAAGTGTCGTTGTTTAATCACTTGATAGAGGCCGAACGACAGTTGCTCGACCCCGATGTTCGTCAATCAAGCCATGCATTAAATGCCTTACTTGATGATGAATTTATTGAAATTGCAGCTAATGGCACCGTATTTGATAAGCAGCACGTACTCACACGTTTACCTACCGAGGTTGTTCCGCAGTTTTATAATCAGCACTTTAAAGGGCGAATGCTTAGCGATGATGTCGCGCAAATTAGTTACCAAGCGGCTTATAGGCGCTCAGCCCGAAGTGAGTTTAATTACTCCTTACGTATGTCGCTTTGGCGTAAAAGTAATGAACAATGGAAAATGGTGTTTCATCAAGGGACCCCGTGCGCGCTGTTTACTATATCAATGGATGAAGATTAACTTTTTTAACGTATTAAATTTTATAGGTACATCGCACCTTGTTTATGCAAACCGACCCGACCATTAGCCGCCTTTTAATGCTGCGAAGTGGTGCTATTGCTGTGCAGTTAATTGCTGTACTAAGCGTGTATTTTTTATTAGAACACCAAATAGCGTTACTCCCTTTATTAGTGGTAATAGCCATAGAGGCGATATTTCAATTAGTAAGCGTATTCGCCTATCGAAATGTTAGCCAAGCGCGCCCTATAGGGATGTTAATGCAGCTCACTGCGGATGTCCTGTTTTTAACTATTTTGCTCTCATTAAGTGGCGGCGCAACCAATGCGTTTGTATCGCTATTATTGCTACCTATCATGATTGCAGCGGTCACCCTTCGTGAAAAAGGACTCGCTTATATCGCCGTACTGGCAATTGCCGCTTATAGCTTTTTACTCATTAGGATGCCCGATCACAGTATGCATCAGATGAATATGAGCGGGCATTTTATAGGCATGTGGGTGAATTTTGTTTTAAGTGCAAGCGTTATTGCTTTGGTTATTGGTGCTATGAGCCGGGCATTAAAGGAGCGAGAGCGCACAATAGCTAAAGCTCGCGAGCAGCAATTGCGAAACGAGCAACTGGTAACCCTAGATGGCGCTGCTGCGCAAATAACCCATCAACTAGCCAGTCCTATCGCTAACTTACAATTACTATTTGAAGAGCTTTTAGAAGAGCAGCCAAATAACCCTGTCGTGGTGCAAATGCAAACACCGCTCAAGCAATGTGCTAGGCAATTAAATGACTTTAGAAAGCTCTCTGCTCAGCTTCGTAATAAAAATACCACCGAACACATTACAGTAAACCAGCTACAAACGCAGATCATCGATACATTATTACTGCAACACCCTGATCAGCACATTAATTGGTTAAGTGAGCCAATAGCAGCCACCTTAAAAAGTGATGCAATGCTATTGCCCGCCATACTTAATTTGCTACAAAATGCATGCATTGCTAATCAAAAAAATAACCAAACCCAGTTAGAGCTAAGCTGGCAGCAAGATAATCAACACAGTGAATGTATATATTTGCTAATTCGTGATTTTGGTAGCGGTTTTAGCCAATCACAATTAGCAGAGCTTGGCGGGCAACTTATGCCTAGCAGCCAAGGTATGGGGCTTGCGGTTTTACTTTCTAATGTAACGTTTGAGTGACTAAACGGCTCGTTAACTTTGTATAATCACGCTGGTGGCGGGGCAGTGGCTAAAGTAAAATTAGCCATAGCAAATAATGAGCAATCACTTACATGAAATTACTTATAATTGAAGACGATATAAACCTTGCCAGTACACTTGCTCGGCGTTTAACAAAGCAAGGCTTTAGTTGTGAAGTTGCGCATAACCAAAGTGATGCATTACTCAGTGCACATAAACACTTACCAGATTTTATTTTGCTCGATATGAAACTAGGTGACGATAACGGCCTTGCCTTAATTAAGCCACTTCGCAGCTTATTACCGCAGGCGTATATTGTATTATTAACAGGGTTTGCAAGCATTGCCACCGCAGTAGAGGCCATGCGTTTAGGCGCTAACGACTACCTTACTAAACCCGTTGATATGGCCACGTTATTAAAGGCCCTAAACGCAGATTTAAATACACAAAATGTTAGTGATGTTGCCACACCAGTTATGTCACCAGAGCGTTTAGAGTGGGAGCATATTCAGCAAGTGCTACATAGTAATAACGGTAATGTGTCGGCCACTGCGCGGCAACTCAATATGCATAGGCGCACATTGCAGCGTAAGTTACAAAAAAAGCCGGTTCAGCAGTAACCGCTTAAGGGGTATAAAATGAGTGATGATGCGGCTACATTAATGCGTAATCAAAAAATTATATTATTCGATGCACAGTGCAAATTATGTAGTGCTTGGTGTAATTTTATAATTAGCATTTTTAAACTGTGCAGCGTGCAATCCCCAAAAGGTGCACTGCTATTAACTCATTTTGGTTTTTCAACCACACAATACGCCTCAATGGTTTACCTACAAAACGGCAAAGCGTACACGCAAAGTCATGCTTTTTTTGAAGTGGTTAAGCAGCTAGGTTATCCCTTTAAACTAGCCACTGCATTTAGTGTTTTACCCAATACCTTTAATAATTGGCTGTACGATAAAATTGCTTTAAACCGCTATACCTTATTTGGCAAATATCAGCATTGCAGAATACCCAACCCAGAGGATGCAAAACATTATTTATAATTGGCTAAGTTAACTTAGCTATAAGTAGATGCTAGGTTTAGGTGGCTGTGCTAAAATCGCCGCGTTTTAAATTATCAGGGTTTTGAAATGGCAAGCACAGCGCACGCACTCCACATATTGGTTAAACACAAAGAAATAGCAGAAGACATTATTAAGCAATTAGGTAAAGGTGCCAAGTTTCAAACCTTAGCTAAAAAATACTCGTCGTGCCCATCAGGTAAAAAAGGCGGTGACTTAGGTGAGTTTAGACGTGGGCAAATGGTTCCACAGTTTGACAAAATAGCCTTTAATGGCGCTATTTTAGAGCCACATTTAGTTAAAACTAAATTTGGCTGGCATGTAATTAAAGTGCTTTATCGTACTTAATAAGCTCGCTGTCAAATACTAAAAAGGCTGCACACTGCAGCCTTTAAGATATAACCTTACCCGATTATTAATTATCCAAATTAAACTCAATTGTCATTTCTAAGTTTTTATCAGGTACAGCAACACCATTAACAACTTTAGGTGAGTATTGCCATTTAGATAGGGCACGTTTGGCTTCGCTATTAAACACTTGTTCAGGTTTAGCGTTAATAACTTTAATATTATTTGGGCGCCCATAACTATCTACATCATAAGACATGGTAACAAAACCTTCTGTTTTGTTACGTACCTCTGCAACAGGGTATTTAGGGGGAACTGTTGATTTTACTGTTGCGGTAGGACTGTCTTGAAGTGGAGTTGTAGTACAGCCAGTAATGATTAGAGCGGCAATTATAGACAGTAAGTATTTCATTTTAATTCCTTTTATTATTTAGTTAGTCCCCTTTTTTACACTAAAATACCAGTCATGTAAAATAATCCGCTTAGTTATCAAGCCCATTATTTAACCTGAATTAAGGTTATTTAATAAACATCCAGATACCCGCCGCAATCATAAACAGGTTTTCGGTCAGAGAGACAAACCCCAGCGGTACATTACTATCTCCGCCAACACAGGCACATTTAAGCTCTCGTTTGTCTATGTAAACAGCCTTAATCACCGACACGGCGCCAACACCCCCAATAAATAAAGAAATTGGTGCAACAATATAAGCTGAAAGCCCTGCAATCATGCCAATACTTACAAATGCTTCTAAAAATGGATACACATAAGCATATCTCACTACTTTCATCGCAAATAAATCATAGGTTATAAAAGAATTACTAAAGCTGTATAAGTCGCGTAATTTTTGAATAGCCAGTACGCCCATTGTTAACGCGACAAACAGCATAACTGTATGCATAGAAAAAAGTGCAAAGCCAGTCGAGTAGCTAAATGCAAAGGCAAGCAATAGGGTAACAGCAAAAATGGCCGTTACGGGAGTATAAGTAGTACCTTGTTGGCCAGGCTCCGATTTATTAAAGTAAGCGCGCAGGTCGTCATACCCGCCAATGCGTTCGTTATCGATAAATGTTTGTGGTGTGGTATCAACATTGTGCTTTTGTTGAAATGCATCGGTTTCTTCGCGCGAAGTCAGCGGCTTATCATCTACCTTATAGCCTTTTCGCTTAAGTAAATCTTTTGATTTGAGTCCAAATGGGCAAATATGCTCATTGGTTACCATTCTGTATAATGTTGCTGACTTAGCCATGCTTGCCCCTTATGCGTAATTAGTTACTCGTTAGCCCTTAAGTAATAGTGAGAGTGAATGGCGGTATGAAAGAAGTTAATGGCACGTTGTAATATTTACGTGGCATTTTAAATAAAATAGCGCGCAGCACACTCATTAAGAACACATAATAGACAATGCACTTATAGTGCCAGCACTTTTATAAAAGTGCAGAGCATAAGGTTTGAGTAGCAGAGGGTTTTTGTTAAAAGCTTATAGAAATATCGGCTCACGTAGACAGTAAAGTCACGCTGCACCTTTAAAACCATATAAGACTGCATTGTGCAGCCTTATATATGTTAAACAGCAGCTTACTTGCTAAGCGTCTTGCTTAGCTTCTTCTTCACTAATTTGTTTTAGTGCTTGAATAAATGAATCGCTTGGTTGTCCGCCACTAATTGCATATTTATCGTTGATAATAAAGGTAGGTACAGAGGTAATACCGAGTTGCTTAAAGCGGTCTTGCTCTTGGCGTACTGTTTGAACGTATTTATCTGAGTGTAAAATACTACGCGCCTGTTCTTTATCAAGGCCAACACTTTCTACTACATCAAGCAGTGCCTCTTCTTGATTTAAGTATTTTAAATCGGTGAAGTGTGCTTCAAACATGGCAAGCTTTAATTCGGTTTGCTTATCTTCTTCACGCGCCCAAGTAAGTAGGCGGTGTAAATCAAAGCTGTTGATCATGATGCGCTCACCATAAAAATTAAAGGTAAACCCGGCACGCTGACCTGCTTCGAACATGTTTTTACGATTTTCATCGCCTTGCTCTTCGCTTAGGTTGTACTTTTGCATTAGGTGCTCGTTTAAATTTTGACCTTCAAGCGGCATGTCAGGATTTAGCTCAAAAGGATGCCATGTAATATCTGCACTCATCTCGTCTTTAAGTTGGCCAAGCGCTGTTTCTAGGTTTTTGTAACCTATTACGCACCATGGGCACATTACGTCTGACACGATATCAATTTTAAAGTTTTTCATATTCATCCTTTTGCGGATTGCTTTTGTATAACAAACGATATTGGGATGAAGTATGCATTATCAATCCTTAAACTAAAAAGAGCAGCTAATGGCTGCTCTTTATAAAGGGTTTAAGCGTTAAGCCCAAACGGGTCGTCAATACTGTAACTTGGTTGTGTAAACCAATGTGGGCCGTTGTCGGTCATATAAAAGTGATCCTCTAAACGTACGCCAAATTCATCAGGTATAACTAGCATTGGCTCGTTACTAAAACACATGCCAGGTGCAAGTGGGGTTTTGTCTCCACCGACTAAATAAGGCCATTCGTGAATATCTAAGCCAATACCATGGCCCGTACGATGCGGGCAGCCCGGTGTTTGATACTGTGGCCCCAATCCGTGAGCCGCTAAATAGTGACGAGCGCCTGCGTCAACTGCTTCACACGTAGCGCCAATTTTTGCAGCACTAAAGGCGGCGAGTTGCGCTGCTTTTTCATGATCCCAAAACATGCGCTGGCGCACTGTTGGCTCACCAAATACATAGGTGCGGGTTATATCTGAAAGGTAATCATGCACTTTGCAACCGGTATCTATTAATACCATATCGCCTTTTTTAAGCACTTGCGCATCTTTAACGCCATGTGGAAATGAGGTCGCCACACCAAATAAAACAATACAAAAATAGTTACCTGGGGCACCTACTTTTTGATGCGCTTTTTTAATGAAGGCTTCTACCTCTGTGGTGGTAATACCTTCGTAAAGCATGCTTGCAGTTGCTTGATGTACAGCTAAAGTCATATCCATTGCGCATTGCATGAGCGCTAATTCGTTTGCCGATTTATGCATGCGGCAATGTGCAGTAACGCTCTGTGCATTAACTATATTTAGGCCTTTTTGCGCTTTGTTTATACCGTCGAATATAAAAAACTGTGCACTTTCATCAATGCCTATTGTGGCATTGTCATTAATGTTGAGCTGCTTTAATACGTTAACAAATAGCGCATAAGGGTTTTCGTGCTCTTGCCAGCCATGAATGGGGCCTTCAATCACTTTAAAGCCATTTAGGGTGCCAATTTCAAAATAAGGGGCTATGTATTGTACATCGCCTATAGCGGGTAAAATGGCGCCAACCATGCGCTCACTTGCATACCACTTCATGCCTGTAAAATAAGTAAGGTTTGTACCTGCATTTAAATAAATTGCATCTATATTATTTGCTTGCATGTAAGCTTGTGCTTTTGCAATGCGCTGTAAATATTCATCTGCTTGAATAGGGGTTACATCGGCGGTCATGTTGCTTAATCCCGCTAATGCTTGCTCGCTTGTGTGTGTACCAACGCCTAGTGTGGCCATAAAAGTCTCCTTGGTTTCAATACCAAGCTGCATAAATTCTTGAGCAATTGAACATATTAAATTTCACTAAAATGTTAAAAAGCCCGAATAAGCAGATTGGTGTTAGGCATTGTGTTTAATGTAAAACCATAATTCAATATTATGCGACAACATGCATGCTAAGGTTTTTTAGCGTAAGGTAAACGCGATAATTTATTGCTAGTGTGGTAGCTATCAAGCCCTGTCACAGCC
>NZ_AUTO01000008.1:0-892 GCF_000498055.1 Pseudoalteromonas sp. TB51 | reverse complement strand
ACTTCGATAGCCAATTTTACCCGTGTGTAGGCTTGATGTAATATGCAGCCCAAAGGCTACGTCAGGTTTATATTTTTTAAATATACCTTCTTTAAGCATTAGCTCTGCACCGCCCTCTTCGCCTAAAGGTGCGCCCTCTTCAGCAGGCTGAAACACAAACATGATGTTGCCATGCAGCTCATCTTTCATATTTGCTAATACTTCGGCTGCGCCCATTAACATAGCTACGTGCGTGTCGTGGCCACAAGCGTGCATTATGCCTACATCAACGCCACGGAAATTTGTGGTTTTGGTTGATTTAAATGGCACATCTGTTTTTTCTGTTACCGGTAGTGCATCCATATCGGCGCGTAGCATTACTGTAGGGCCAGGCTTTGCGCCTTTTAAAATACCAACAACACCGGTGTAAGCAATATCGGTTTGTACTTGCATACCTAACGACTTTAAATGTTTAGCCACAATGCCTGCGGTACGCGTTTCGCGATTACCAAGCTCAGGGTTTTGGTGAAAGTCGCGTCGCCATTCAATTACCTGTTGCTCTACATTTTTAACGTGTTGATCAAGGTTTGCCTGCGCGTTAAACGCACCAAGTGCAGCAAAACCTAATGCCACTGAGAGTAATGATTTTTTCATCCTGTTTTCCTTTATTATTTTAATGAAGCCCAACAACCGATTTAGTGTTATCGAAAAGTGCTGTTGAGTTATAGCCTACACCATTTTTAAATACAGTTTCCATATTACGGATAGCCGACGCATCTTTAGCAAAGTCGCCATTAACAATAACCAAGTCGGCATGTTTACCTACTTCAATACTACCTATTGTATTTTGCTTATTTAAATACTGCGCTGCATTTAACGTAGCTATTTTTATTGCTTGTGGCTGCATAAACCC
>NZ_AUTO01000007.1:0-7731 GCF_000498055.1 Pseudoalteromonas sp. TB51 | reverse complement strand
GTTGTGGCTTAAATATTTAACCTCGCCATAGTTTACAAACCCCATGGTTCGGCCGTTTTCGTCTTTGCCTTGTTCGCGCACAAATAACAGGATGGTTTTGCCTGTTTTTTTGTGTTCAATATAACTAAGGCCTCGGCCGTGTTCTGGGCGGGCGCTGTTTTGCGTTTGCCAATGAAACAGTGTGGGGCTGATTGCGTAGTCGTGATATAGCGTGGTGGGCGAGTAGGTTTTTTCGCACTTGTTGAGTGTTACAAATAGTAGCTCTAGGTTTTGGTTTTTAAATTCTAAAACACCTTCACGGGCGGTGGATTTTTTATCAAACGAGTGCGCCCCAAACGCGGCGAGTATTTGTTGGCGTGTGTAGCGGCTGTGTAATTTGATTGCGTGATTAGGTAAGCACGCTAAATCGCTTTCTTGCTGGTGAATGCGGTTTATTAATAGCGTAATTACTTGGTTAAGCTCTTGTTGTAGCTCTTTGTGTTTAAGTGCTTGTAAGCTTTGCTCAAGGGTTTTAAACCCTAAATTTGTGCCTGTGTTATCCCAAAAGTTGTAATGCGCCATAAGCGCGTACTGGTGGTTTTGCGCTGTTGGCGTAAAGCTAAAGTCGTTGTTACATAAATGACGTAAAAAGCATAAATAGCTAAGCGAGTTGCAGCCGAGTAACTGGGTGTTGATTGCGCGGTAATACGCGGCGTAAATGTCGGCTTGCTCTGCGGGTATTTCATCGCCTTTTAACCAGTGCCAGCCGCCGAGTTTTTTATCTTTTGGTTTGTATATATCTTCAAGCGTGACTTGTGGGTTTATGCGTAAAAAATTACTGAGCGTTAGCGCGTTATTGGTATGTTGCGAGTAGCTATTTATCAGCTGTTGTAAACGGCGCTTTGTGTTTATGGCTTGCTGAATATTTTTTAATATTGTTTGCTGCGTGTGCTTTTGTAGCTCAATACGACAACCCAATGGTAAATGTGGGAAGTTGTTTTCAATCTCAGTTTTTATTGGTTGGTTGCTTTTACCAATCAGCGCGCGGAATTTACTGGCAAAGTCGTATTCTGGGCGAGCATTACCTACAAAGTCGAGCACGGTACAGCATTGCTTTTGGCTGTTATCGGGTAAGCGCAAACCACGGCCAAGTTGTTGCAAAAACAGAGTTAGGCTTTCCGTTGGGCGTAAAAATAGTAAGGTATCGACCTCTGGGATATCGACTCCTTCGTTAAAAATATCAACCACACAAAGTATTTGTATTTCGCCTTGGCGCAGTGCTTGTTGTTTGGTCGCGCGCTCATTAGTGTTTTTGCTGGTGAGTACATCGGCGTTTATGCCTGCTAAATTAAAGTTAGAGGCCATAAACTCCGCGTGTTTTTGGCTTACGCAAAATGCCAACGCTTTAATGTTGTGAACATTCGTCACTATATCAGCAAGGCTGGATATAATTTTGTTAGCGCGGCTGTTCTCTCCTGTATAAAGGTTACTTAGCTCGCTTATATCGTAACGGCCACCGCGCCATGTTATTTGGCTTAGGTCGGTATCGTCATCTAGTCCAAAATATTGAAATGGGCATAAGTGGCGTTGGTTTATTGCCTCTGGCAAGCGAATTTCAGCGGCTATTACCCCACAAAAATCATCGAGTATATTAGCGCCATCTTGACGCTCTGGTGTGGCGGTTAAGCCAAGTAATATAGTGGGCGCAAAGTGATTTAATATAGCGCGGTAACTTGCAGCACTAACGTGGTGTACTTCGTCTATTACTATGTAGTCGTAGTAATCATGCGTTAAATTAAGCGATCCAATTTGGCTGTTTAATGTTTGTATTGACGCAAAAAGATGGTTGTAGCGCTGCGGTTTATAGTTACCTACCCACAGCTCACCAAAGTCGTTATTTCTAAGCACACCACGGTAAGCGCTTTGCGCTTGTTTTAGTATTTCTTCTCGGTGGGCTACAAACAAAAAGTGTGCGTTTGGGTTTTTATCGTATACAGCTTTAAAGTCGAACGCCGATATAATTGTTTTACCTGTGCCGGTTGCAGCAACCACTAAATTTTTAAAGCGATTATGCACGCTGCGCTCTACGCTTAGCTTTTCTAAAATAGCGAGCTGGTGCGTTTTTGGTGTTATATCAAAATAAAACTGGCTGCTTGATTGCCCAACACCGCGTTGCTCATTAAGAGAGTTTATTAGCTTTTCTTTACATTCAGCTTTGCCTGTAAATAGCTCGAAATCTGGCGATTGCCAGTAGGTTTCAAACGTACTTTTGGTTTTGGCTATTATGTGTGGGGTTTCTTGCGCTGTAATTTTTAAGTTCCATTCAAGGCCGCTGGTAAGCGCTGAATGCGATAAATTAGACGAGCCAATATAACCTGTATGAAAACCCGTATTGCGCATAAATAAGTAAGATTTAGCGTGTAGGCGCTCTTGCTGGTTATTGTAACTTAGCTTTACTTCGGTATTTGGTAGGTTTGCCAAAAACTCAACCGCTTTAGCATCCGTTGCGCCCATGTATGAAGTAGTAATTACTTTGAGTTTATTGCCGCTTTTGGTAAAGGCTTCAAGCTCACTTTTAAAAATGCGCAGCCCCGTCCATTTGATAAATGAGACAAGCCAGTAAATAGTGTCGGACGATTTAATCTCGCGCTTTAGCTCGGTTTCGAGCGATATACCTGCATTTGCACCGCTAAATAATTCGCTTTGGGTAAGCCCTGTTAGCGGAAAAATATCGCTTGAATAATCTTTAAGGTTTGCAGCAATGGGGTTTTGGGTATTAAACAGCGCAGTAAGTATTCGGCCTTGGCTATCGATAAGGTTTTCGTTGATCAGTTCATCATCTCGAATATGATCTTTAAGCCAAAGAACAAGGCTATTAGCTAGGCTAATTTGCTCTTGCAAACGCTCGTTAGAGTTAGGAATGGCGTTTATTGCATGCTCAACAAGCTTGCCCAAAAAGCGTGAAAGCCATGTTGCGGCCTCTGCCGATTCTAGTTGGCGTTCGCCCACATAAAATTGATCACGATTTAAATTTTGCTCAATTACTTGCGTAATTAACTGCTCGTAAATACCAATTTGCTGCATTAAAACCACTCCCTGTTTGCGTGCAGTTAGTTTACTTAAAAGTGCATTGTAAACAAGCATTAACTCATTATTGAATTGAAGGCTGATGCTTAGGCCACTCCCCCGTGATCACACCCGAAATTGAATTAGTGATGAGTAATAGCAGCGCATGGATGCGCGTTAAGTGATGCTTACACACGGACGTGTTTCATCGCGTTTACGTTCATATCATTAATTTAAATTGAGGAGATAGTGTGATCCTCGGGGCGCCGAGAGATTCCAAAGAGAAGTCGGCGGCTACTTCTCTTTGGTTGCCATCGCCAACGCGATATTTATGAACTGTTTGTATTATTTCAAAAGCTCTGCTTTTAGCGCGAGCAAGCTTCGCGCTTACGCCGAGTTTTAACAGAACACTTTGATATAACCTGTAGACGCGCAACTTGTTGGCGTTTTAAAAGCAGGGCTTTTACGGTGTTAATTTATTAAGTAATGAGAAGCTACGCTTCTAACGTGAGCAAGCTCTCGGTCTACAAGACAAATTAAACATCGACCATTTAACTGGAGCCAACTCTGCGGCTAATTTTACCTAAACCGTAAGTACCAATGAAGCAAAACAAGGGCAATATTTAATGCGCTGCCAACCTTAAATAGGTACACTTAATTAAGATGTTATTTAAAGGAGTGAATAATGATTAAATGGATTTTAGTTTTGCTTAGTTTTATTTCAACGTACTCTTATGCAGGCGAGGCCTACACGCAAAGTAAGTGCGAAAGCATAGAAAAGGAGCGTGAATCTATTCGCTCTCAATTTAGGCAGGGTTATAGCATTAAAAAAGGTGGGCGATTAACTGCTCGCGACAAAGTGTTATTTACCCAATTGGCAAAGCACTGTAATAAACTTAAAAAAAGTAATAACTCATACCGCCCACATGCTGCACATTCGGCGAACACCAACTGGTTACTCAATCAAAAGGTATCAAACATGACCTTGCACAGTGCAAGCTATAAAAACAAGGCTAAGCTTGAGGCGTGGTCTAAACTTTATAGATTGCCTAAGCGGTGTCGTAAAAAAGGGATGGAGACAAGCGATTTTGTTTGGTGTAGCGAGTATAGAGTAGCGCAAAAGCAAGTATTTGAGACCCAATGGCAGGGGCGCCCGTAACTATGTTTAATACTAAGCTTCGCATAGTATTTATGTTTGTTGTAATGCTTATTGCCTCAGCGCTTATTGCTAATCATTTTACAGGGCGGGTGTTTAATTATCACGACCCGATAGGTGAAGTTAAGCGTATTTATAACGATTTAAACGTAACTCAGCCAAGTAAGCCTTTAGTTAAAGTACAACCCGTAAACTCTGTAAAAACGCCGGCGGGCAGCAGCTCTTTTGTGCCTGCGCGTAATCACTCGCCTCAAGCAGATAAAACACAATGTACAGATGTATCTTTAGGCGACGTAAAATATAAGCGTAACGGTGCTATATACACTTGGACCGACAAGGCGGGTATTGCACATTTTAGCGATACCAAGCCTGGCTTTGCTGTAGCAACGTACGAGAGTAATTTTTCTGAGCCACTGGATTATTTTGACCTTAATTTAAACACGCCAAATTTACCGCCTTCATTTAACCAAAAGCTACAAGTAAAACTCAATACAGTATTTAAGGTGTATGGACAAATTATTGGTGCGCATGCTCTAAAAAAGGTAAAACTAAACTTAACGGTATTTCCTAACCGTAGGGCTTATAGCGCCGCTATTATTAACAATGGCGGCAACCCAGAAAATACAGCTGGAATGTATTTTCATGCAACTAACTCTGCGTTTATTAATTTTAGTGGCGAACAAAACACCATGAGGACGGCAGTGCACGAAGCCGTACATGCTATTAATAAAGCAGTTTTAGGGTACACGCCTAGGTGGTTAAATGAAGGGGTTGCTGGGTATTTTGAGTTTACCCATAACAATATGCAAACTGCTATTGTAGAGCCAAATCAAACCTGGGTACGTAATAATAAGCTTACTAAAAACGTGTTTAGACTTAGTCGGTTAATCGGGTTAAATAATACGTGGCAAAAAGACGACAGCAGTATGCTCTACGCTAGTAGCTGGGCTGCAATTTATTTTTTAATGGATACCCAATCAGGCAGAGTATTACTTAAAAATATTATGCTGGCAGAGCAGAAAAACCCCTGTAACAAGCTTTCGAAAGATCAATTAAACGCGATGTTATTTAAACAGTTTCCTGCGTTTAATCATGACTATTCAAAATGGTTAAAAGCGCCATTTAAGCCACATAAATTTTAGTTTGCTTTGTTGGACGCGCAACTTGTTGGCGTTTTAAAAGCAGGGCTTTTACGGTGTTAATTTTTTAAGTAATGAGAAGCTGCGTTTCTAACGTGAGCAAGCCCGACGTTTACAAGCACGATATAAAATCGCGCCTACATGTTAGTGCCTTTCTTTATGTAATCTTTGCATCTTTTAGCAAATTAAAGCTGCTGTGTATGGTTTTAATTATGCGGTTATTTACTTTGGGTAATTTTATTTAAGTTTTAGTAACAATAAACGCAAACTTTTTGCTTGGGGGGGGGTCATAAAAAGAGTTGCTTTTTACAGTTTGTTACAAACAAATAACGTGCTGCTTGGTTGCAAAATGAGCGTGTAGCTATTGCCAGCATTATAATGTGGCGCGCTGAGCTTACCAGTGGTTCATTAAATATTAACATTGATAAAATTGTTCTTTTAATTTGCACTGTCTAGTATTAAAGATTGACAGTACACACCCAAACAAAACATAATATTAACATTGGCTACACTTAAAAAGCATTTCACTTAATTGTATTGCGTAAATTGGTTGAAGGAGGGAAGTATTATGAACAAATTACTCATTGCATGCGCTATCACTGCTGCAACTTTGTACGTGTTTAAAAACGATTTGACCGCCTTGGCTCAAAATAATCTACCCAACTCAATAACTAACACCACGTCTGTGCAGCCTGCTCAACCTCTGGTGGTAGATATACAAGCAATGCAAAGTAGCCACGATGTAACTAATAAAGAAGGCACTGCACTTACCGAGCAAATAGTGATTACTCCTCAAGAGGTGGGGGAATACTCTGAGCTAGAAAGCGCTGCTCAAATTGAAAGTACGCTTGATTTAGCACAGTCAGAGCAAGTGTTTTTAGATAAAGTGCAAAGCAGCTTTGCTGAAAAGTCGCTATTTTTATACAGTTTTGAGTGTAAGCAAAACGATTGTAATGCAGGCATTGTGGCAACCGACGGCCAACCTAAACACGAAGACATAGCCGGCGTGTTAGCGCATTTATCGGCGTCTGAAGAGTTTGCTAATCACTCTGTGCAATTAGCGGGTGTGGCGGTTAATAACGATGGTATTTTACAATACGATTTAAATATTAAAAACATGCCCCCCGAATAATACTAAGCGCAATTATAGTTAATTATTTTTAGCCGCCAAACTTGGCGCTAGCTGTGTTACAAATACAAAGATGCTAAAAGTACAGCAGTGTACAACTAGTTAGTTATAACAACTAAACAACGCATTTTTTGTAGCAATAAAACGTGTTCTCAGTTTTAAATCCATACTTAAAATAGCTATCTTAATTAAGCGCATTAATACAACTCTATATTTTTAAACGACAAAGCGGCCTTGTGGCCGCTTTTTGTGCTGGAAATTGAGTAATGGCAGCTTTATCTTTAAATAGCGTATTTGCTGCGTTAAAAATTGTTTGTTTAGAGCAATAATATCAAGCTTATTTGCTCGGCTATTCTTTTGTTTGCATGTTTTTAGCGCGTTCTTCTGCCTCTATTAAGGCTTGTGATTTAGGCGCTTTCTTTTTTTCCTCAATCACGGGCTTTTTATCTGAGTTTGGGTCCCAGCTTTCATCTAGCGAAAGGTTTGCAAATGGGTTGCTAGAATCACTTTGCTTGGGCGTACTATCGGCCTCTGGTTGCGCTGGCTGTGGTTCGTGAGCTGTTGATATTGGCGCATCTAACGTGGGTTCGTTATTTGGTTTTGCTGAAACTGTAGCTTGTGCAGGTTCTTTACTTGGTTTTAAAGGCGCATCTGGATTGTAGGTACGAATTTCGGGCTCTTTAAAGTCGTGTTCGCTATTTAGCGTGGTTTGATCAAGCTCGCTGTTTTTATCGGCTGTATGCAGCTGCGCGCTGGTATTGGGCTCATTGATAGGGTTACTAGGCGCAGCCGGTTCGTTTACAAGAGTAGACTCTTGTGGTTTTACTTCTTCAACGGGCTCTGCTTTTGGCTGTTCTACCGCGGCGGCTTTGTGTTTACGCGTGCGCTTAACCGAAGGTGCGTCTGGGTTAAACTCTCTTACTTCGGGCTCTGCAAAGCCTTTTGCATTTTGAATACGCGCTAATGTATTTTTTGCGGCAGCTTCAAACTCTGCGGTGTTTGGCTCTGGCGCTACTTTTTTAGGTTCAGGTGCTGGTGCATCTTCTTCCGGTTTAGCTTGTTCTGGCTCAGCCTCTGTGGCTTGCGTATCGGCAGGCAGTGGCTCGTAAATTGCCTCGTTTTTTGGTGCATTAGAGCTTGCAGGCTCTGGCTCGCTCGAGGCCGAAACCGTTGGTATAACTGGTTTTGAAAGCTCATCACTTGGGGCTGGAGCCGTTTTGGGTGGTGCTGCTTGCGCTGCGCTTTTGTTGTTATTTTTTGGG
>NZ_AUTO01000006.1:0-7075 GCF_000498055.1 Pseudoalteromonas sp. TB51 | reverse complement strand
AGCCGAAGTGGTATTGTACGACAGCCTAGTTAGTGAAGCGCTTTTAAATACACTGCCTAAACATGCGCAGCGAGTGTATGTAGGTAAACGCGCAGGTAAACACTCTATGCCACAAGCTGCCATTAGTGACCTATTAGTAAAATACGCACAACAAGGGTTTAAAGTTGTTCGTTTAAAAGGTGGCGACCCGAGTATTTTTGCGCGTATTAATGAAGAAGCCAACGCCCTATCAGAGCATAATATTAATTTTGCTATTGTCCCGGGCGTTACCACCGCGTGTGCAGCCTCGGCTTATACCGGCATACCGCTTACTGCTCGCGATGTGGCCCGAAGTGTTACATTTTTAACGGCGCAATTTGCCGATCCTAATAAACTCCCTAATTGGCACAACTACACCTATGTACAAGGCTCTAACAACCCCACGCTAGTCGTCTATATGGGTTTAGGACGTTTAAACGCATTAAGTACTGGTTTGCAATCGGTTGGCTGGCCTAAAACAACCCCTATCGCATTGATAGAAAATGCCACCACCAACCAGCAAAAAATAATAACCAGCACGCTTGAGAAAATTACTAGCGAGAGTGCGGTGCACACATTAACGGGCCCTACGCTAATTATGGTTGGCGAGGTAATAAATCATCAAATGGCTATCAGCCCAGCGTTGCTGCAATGTAGCAACGTATAAATTCCCCCTCTGGTGTTTGCTCTGTGCAGTTTACAGAGTAAACACTTTTTTCCCCTCGTTCATGAAGGGCGCAATCGAGTGCAAAAACAACTATTTTTGCACCAAAAAGGTTTATTCCTGTAATAAGGACAGATAAGTTAAAATGGGAACAAATAACAAGTATGGCTTTAAGCGGCTGTTTTAATTTAATTTTAAATTCAATCAAAAATTTTTTAAATGATTGGAACAGTGGTTGCACTTTATATACAAAAAAGTGTGGAACAAGTCCTATGTTATCGAGCAATCCTCTCACAAAACAGTTTTTATTAGCAGCAAAATACCAAGAGATTCATGCCTTAAAACAGCTTCAAAAAAGCTGTGCATCGCTTACTAAACTGGGCGATTTTATACATCAGTTACAAAAAGAGCGCGGCATGAGCAATATTTATTTAGCCTCTAATCGCAAACGTTTTGCCTCGCAGTTAAAACAACAAATTAGCTTAACAGAGCAAACCCAAACGCAGTTTTACCACTCAATTAAAACGACCTTTATTACCGATAACGCCGACACGGGCCACACCCGTTTGTACAATTTAATTACCCATAGTTTGCAATCGTTAGAGGCGCTGCCAGAGCTGCGACAACAAATAGCAAATCAAAAAATTACCCCAGTGCATGCAACTCAATCGTATACGCAGCTTATTTCGTGTTTGCTAAATATAATTTTAGAAGCCGCCGATGGCGCAAGCGACCCGCGCGTTACACGATTGCTAGTGGCTTATTTTAATTTTATGCAAGGTAAAGAATACGCCGGACAAGAACGTGCCTGTGGCGCGCAAGCGTTTGCATCAAGTAAGTTTACCGTGGAGCAAAAACAACAGCTTGCTCATTTTGTTCAACAACAGCATCACAGCTTTACGTTTTTTAACGAATACGCCGACGAACACGTATTAAAATGCTATCGCTCGTTAACTGATCACCCCGTAAATAAGCAAGTGGATCAGCTACGCGGGCTTTTACAAAATTTAGATGACGAAAATGCGCAGCCGCTTTCTCAGCTTAGTGAGGTGTGGTACGAGGTAACAACAACGCGTATCGATATTATGCACAAAATTGAGCAAAACCTCAGCGACTACCTTATTGACTCTGCAGCAATGCAAATTGCTCAGGCTCAGCGCACTTTAAATTCAAATAAACAAGTTATAAGCAGCCTTGAAGAACAATACATGCCAATGACCGACGGGCAACTCGCGTTTAAACAAAATACCCCCCAAAATACCGCTGCTAATAAACTCAATAGTAATAAAAGCATGTACGACCTAATCATGGAGCAAAGCCAACATATTAAGCAAATAAATCAGGCTTTAGTTGATGCTAAACGGGTAATAACAGAACAAAAAATAATACATCAGGCAAAGTATATTTTAATAGAGCAGCTAAGCCTTAGCGAAGAGCAAGCTCATAAAAAGTTGCAAAAGCAAGCAATGGACTCGCACTGCTCGCTTTATAATATTGCGCAAAAAATTGTAGAGCTAAGCGATTAAAATCGGGCGTGTGGTTAGCGCCCAAAACCGCCTTAAAGTAAGGGTTTTAAAAAGCGGTTTTTACGAGGTAAGTAATAATCGTCGTAATCAAGCGACACAATAATGCGCTCTGCTTTGCCAAGTAGTTCGCTGCGAGGGATCAAACCAATAACACGCGAGTCAGCACTGTGATCGCGGTTATCACCCATTGCTAAATAATAATCTTCAGGAATAGTTATCTTATTAAAACCCGATAGCTGCGAAGGCGTATGCGCAACTCGAATCGTGTGTTTGTGGCCATTTAAATCTTCTATTTTATCTAAAGAATCAATATTGCTTTGCAAGTTATTGTATTTAAGTTTAACGCCATTAATTTCTAGCTCGTTGTTATAAAGCGCTACCGTATCGCCTGGCACACCAATTACGCGTTTAATTAACCGGTTATCAGCAGCTTGTGAGTCAAATACAATAATATCGCCTGTTTGTGGGTCGGCTAATTTAACTAAAGGAATATGTGTAAAAGGGATGCGTATATCATAAGCCATTTTATCGGTTAAGATTCTGTCGCCTTCTAATATGGTGGGTTTCATCGAGCCTGTCGGTACTTCATACCAATCGGCAACTGCGCTTCTAAACACGCTCATCAGCGCAATAAATAAAATTAACGAACGGTTATTTTTCCAAAATTTATAAAGTGGCTTCATACCTAGTCCCTACCTATCATAAGTAATAGTATGACTAGCTTAATACCAAGCAGTTCAATGAATAATGTAACAAAAAGTGTGGTGATTTTAGGTAGAATTACCAAGGCTTATGCCTTGGTAAGGAGTAATTTGTGAAGCTTATTGCTGGTTTAGCTTGTCTTTCGCTTCTTTTACTTTTTCAAAGTCTAGGCCTAGTTCGTCGGTGGCTTCTTTAATTAAGTGCGGCTGAGTCATCACCACGGCCATTAACTGCTGTAGTTTTTCAGGCGGAATACCAAGCTCTTGTACTAATGCCATTGCCATCATTGGGTTTTGTGTAAAGGCTTCGAACAATGCTTTTACTTTTTCGTCGCTTACATTGTGCTCTTTAAGTATTGCTAGTATTGGGTTCATTTTTAACCTTGTGTGTTTTGTACGTATTTTATATTTACTAAATTATATTAGCTGAGCCATGCATTAACAACGCCAACACACGCCTCAGTGTTACATTGGGTGGTTATTCTACAAGTAATACCACTTTACCGGCATTTTCATTACGCTCTAAAATAGCATGCGCTTCGTTTGCATCGCTCCACGGTAGTGTTTTATACACGTTAAAGTCGTACTTTTTAGTAGCAATATCATTGTAAAAACGCGCAACTAAGTCATCGCGTAATTGGCGTTTAAACTCAATGCTACGGTTTCTAAGTGTTGATGCATGAAACGAAATACGTTTGCGTAATAGCGCTGCAAAATCAACCTCAGCAAAACGCCCATCTAAAAAAGCGAGCATAATAATTTGGCAATCCATGGCAGCAATAGCCGCATTTTTATTTAAATAACTGCCCGAAACAGGATCTACAATTGCATTTGCTGAAAGCTCATTTGCTTGCATATATTCTACAAAATCAGTTGTTTTGTAGTTAATGGCATGATCGGCGCCAAGGGCTTTTGCATGCTTGCATTTTTCATCTGAGCCGGCAGTAATAACCACCGTTGCACCTGCACTTTTAGCCATTTGAATAGCCGCACCGCCTACACCACTTGCCCCTGCATGAATAAGCGCTGTTTGACCTTGTTGTAATTTACCAAGTTCAAAAAGCGCACCAAATGCTGTTAGGTACACTTCGCTAATAGCTGCACCTTCAACCATGGTTAAATCATCTGGCAATACCATTAATTGTTTAGCATCTATGGCAACGTATTCGCTGTAAGCCCCGCCTGCGCACAAGCTAAAAATACGTTTATTAAGCCAGCTTTTATCAACATCAAAACCAAGCTCAACCACTGTGCCTGCGCACTCTAAACCTAAAATGGGGCTATCCCCAGCTGGCGCAGGGTATTTACCTTGGCGCTGCATGCAATCAGCGCGATTTACACCTATAGCAGACACTTTTACTAGCACTTCGTGGCTTTTTAAAACCGGTTTATCGGTTTCACTAAATGCAAGGGTGCCACCCTCATGAGAAATATATTTCATTAATGCTCCGTATTTAGCCTTTTAATTAGGGCCTGTTAACCTTTCAGGATTAAAATTTGTTCAATCTAGGGGCCATTTAATCGCGGCGCGAGGTTTGTAACCTAGTAGGCTAAGTAAAAACCGAGCAAAGCTTCCGCGTCCTGCTCACGCCCCTTACCTACATCCATGTAGGCAACAAAGAGTAAATGGCCCCTAGGCAGAAACCCTTCGGGCAGCGCCTGTTTAGCATTTATGCTACGTTATCGCCTATTTATGGGGAACAACCACACTACATAGGCTCTGCCTTGCCTAATTACCAAACAGACGGCTGCAAATTTAACCTCGAAAGATAAACAGGCCCTAGCTAGACATGGGGTTAGTTATTTTTATTTAAACCGCCAGCTTTGTTTATACGGGTATACGTCAGGTAAAAAGCCTGATTTAATTTGTTGTTGGCAAGCTTGCCAAAAATCAGCTAAAAACAGATCGTTATGTTCGCAGTTAAAATAGTTAAATGCCGTTTCGTTTGCGCTAAAAAACACCTTAAACTGACTGGGGAAAATATCGTTTTCTGCTATATCAAAATAACTGTTGGCGCTTAGCTCCTCTAGGTCGTTTTGTGCGCTAGGTACATCTCTAAAGTGGCAATCAGTCAATGGGCAAATTTCATCAAAGTCGTAAAAAACAACGCGCCCCCAACGGGTTACGCCAAAGTTTTTCATTAGCATATCGCCTGGGAATATATTTGCGCCGGCTAAGTCTTTAATCGCTTTACCGTAATCGGTCATAACCTGTTGTAATGCTTTGTTAGAGCAGTGATTAATGTATAAATTAAGCGGCGTCATTTTTCGCTCAACATACACATGCTTTAAAATAAGCGCCTTACCCGATATAACCATGCTGCTGCCAATTTGTGCCTTCATTTGCTTAAGTAACTCGTCGCTAAAGCGGCTGAGGTCGAACGCTAAATACCTAAATTCGTGTGTATCTACTAAGCGCCCTACGCGGTCGGCTTGCTTTACAAAGTTGTACTTGGCTTTTACTTGCGCTTTGGTGGCTGTTTTTGGTGCACTAAATTTATCTTTTATTACTTTATAAACGTAGTCTAGCCCTTCAATGGTAAATACCAGCATAACCATGCCGGGAGTACCTGGGGCTGTCACGTATTTAAAATTAGTAGGGCTATTTTTAGTGGTATCAACTTTGTAACGATAAAACTCTGTTTTAGCGTGCTTAATAAAGCCAATGGCGTTAAATAACTCAAAGCGCTTTTTATGAGGCATCAGCACGCTTAAGTAATCTACGTAACGCGCGGGTTGGTCGGTATCAACCATAAAATAGGTACGAGCAAAACCAAACAATAAACTTAACTGATCGGCGCCCATCATTACGGCATCAAGCTTTAACCCTTTATTAGTATTTAATATGGCGATAGCAAAAGGCATATTATCGCCATTTTTAGCGATACAGCGCCCTATTAAGTAGCAGGCTTTGTTTCTAAAAAATAATGAATTTGCGTATTCTATAAACCCGTCGTTTAAATTTATAAGCTCATACACTTGTTTACATTGCTGCTTTGCACCGGCCATTAACGTTGTTTGCAATGCCTGTAAATCGGCATTTAATTGACTAAAAGGCACTCTAAATGCTTGGCGGGTAATGAGCGTTTTTACAGCGTGGTTAAACCCATCTTTAAACGATATTCTCCTTACTAAATTTTCACACGAACGCGGCTCGCTTCTGTATTTTGCTTTTAATACAAACAAATGTACGGTTCGAATTTTTTTATCGTCCCAAATTGCACCAAAGGTAGAATTAAAAAAGGTATGCGCTATGGGTTTGTTTTCATGATTTTGCACCATATCGCCGTATATATTTTTAGCTAGCTGCCAAGTTTGCGGACAAGTCAGTTCAGCGTAAGCAATAACTCTCACAGCTTCACTGACATTTTTTACTTCCCGTTCGTACACTTGTAAGCGTTCGCGCATGGCAGTTTGCACATCGTGATATTTTTGTTGTTCAAACCGACTTTGCGCACCTAGCGTAATATTTAAAAACTGCGCAAACATTGCTTCAAAGCCTGCAAAAACAGCGCGGGCCAACTTAGTAGCAATAACTTGCTGTAGCGCATTATTGGTTTGATTAGTTAACGATTTTGACATGGTTACAACACTTTTATTTTTACCACTTATAGCGGTTATTTTTTATTAATTGTTTACACCTTAGCAAGCAGGCTTTAATTTAGGTAATTAATAAAGCATATAAATAAAATTGATCATATGAATATACGTAACGTCGATCTCAACTTATTAGTGTACTTAAATGTGCTCATTGATGAAAAAAGTGTTTCAAAAGCGGCTAATAAACTCGCACTAACACAACCTGCCATGAGTAACGCACTTAAACGATTACGTGATTTATTTGACGACCCACTACTTGTGCGTGCCGCAGGCTCTATGACCCCCACCAGCAAAGCACTTAGCTTAAAGCCTGAAATAGAGTCTCTTTTAAAAATGGCAGAGGCGATTACTCAGCCCAGTGAGCAATTTAACCCAGCAACGGCAGAGGTGACTTTTAGAATAATGGCAAACGACTACATGGAGTCGACTTTAATTGCCCCCTTTATTACTGAGCAGTTAACTAAAAACCCGCGGGTTAATTTTGATGTACTGAGTCCAAGCGATGTAAACCTGCAAGATATGGAAAAAGGCACTATTGATTTAGCCATAAACCGGTTTAATGGCTT
>NZ_AUTO01000005.1:0-14479 GCF_000498055.1 Pseudoalteromonas sp. TB51 | reverse complement strand
CGGCAGCTGCTGCAGCTTCTTCAGGTGTATCGCAAGCGAAACCTTGAGAAACTGGTAAACCATATTCGGCAAAAAGTTGTTTTGCCTGATACTCATGCAAATTCATGATGCTTTATCCAATTTTTTATACTAAAAGAGCTGAATATTTATGCAAATAAACAGCTATCCCAAATTGCGCACCTAGTATAGATCCCAAGGCTTAACATGAAAACCCCAGTAACACCAAAGGCGCAAAAAAAAAGCTGTGAATTGTCATTCACAGCTTATATTTCATACTACTCGATTAAACATCCAGTAATAAGCGAGTTGGATCTTCAAGTAACTCTTTAATAGTCACTAAGAAACCAACAGATTCTTTACCATCGATTTGGCGATGATCGTAAGATAGTGCCAAATACATCATAGGAAGAATTTCAACTTTACCATTTACAGCCATAGGACGCTCTTGGATTTTGTGCATACCCAAGATTGATGACTGTGGTAAGTTAATAATAGGCGTAGAAAGTAACGAACCAAATACACCACCGTTAGTAATGGTAAAGTTACCACCTGTCATATCGTCAAGTGTTAGTTTACCGTCACGGCCTTTAAGGGCTAATTCACGAATACCTTTCTCGATTTCAGCAACAGATAGTTTGTCGCAATCTTTAAGTACTGGTGTAACTAAACCACGTGGTGTAGATACAGCGATGCTGATATCAAAGTAATTGTGGTAAACAATATCGTCACCATCAATTGATGCATTTACGTCAGGGAAACGCTTAAGTGCTTCAGTTACTGCTTTCACGTAGAAAGACATAAAGCCTAAACGAATACCGTGACGCTTCTCGAATACTTCTTGGTATTGCTTACGAAGGTCCATGATAGGTTTCATATTTACTTCGTTAAATGTAGTTAACATTGCTGTTGAGTTTTTCGCTTCTAATAAACGATTAGCAATGGTTTTACGTAAGCGCGTCATTGGTACACGTTTTTGTGTACGGTCACCCATAGGTGCAGCAGGTGCTGAAGCGGCTTCTTTTTTAGCAGCTGGAGCAGGTGCTTTTAAGAAAGTATCAACGTCTTCTTTAGTTACACGGCCATTTTTACCTGTGCCTTTAATTTTAGACGCATCAAGCCCTTTTTCAGCGATTAAACGGCGTACAGACGGCGTTAACACATCTGAGCTATCGTTAGACTCACTTGCAGCAGGCGCTTCTTCTGCTTTAGCTGCAGGTGCTGCTGGAGCGCCGCCCGCTTTAACGTTACCAATAACTTGTTCGCCAAGTACAGTATCGCCTTCTGCGTTTAGTTGCTCGCCCATGATACCGTCTTCTTGAGCTACTACTTCAAGAACAACTTTATCAGTTTCAATATCTACCAAGTTTTGGTCGCGAGTTACCGCTTCACCTGGTTGTACATGCCATGTAGCAATTGTTGCGTCTGCAACTGATTCTGGAAGTACAGGTACTTTAATGTCCACTTCTTTACCTTCTGATGCTGGAGCTGATTGCGCCGCAGGCGCGTCTTCTGATTTTTCAGGTGCGGCTTCTTCTTTAGCCGGAGCACTGTCACTTGCTGGTGCTGCATCAGCATCACCAAGTAAACCGATAACTTGGTCGCCAAGTACCGTTGCACCTTCTTCTTGTGATATTTCAGTAATTACACCGTCATTTTGTGCAACCACTTCTAAAACCACTTTATCTGTTTCAATGTCTACTAAGTTTTGGTCACGGCTTACTTTGTCGCCTACACTTACATGCCATGTAGCAACGGTAGCATCTGCAACCGACTCAGGAAGAACAGGAACTTTAATTTCTGTGCTCATTGCTTATCCTTTCTTTTGTATAGTAAGCGCGTCTGCAACGAGCGCTTGTTGTTCTTTAGTATGTACTGACATGTAACCACACGCTGGAGATGCCGACGCCTTACGCCCTGCGTAAGTCAATTTAGCACCCTGTGGGATTGCATCAATAAAGTGATGTTGCGAACAGTACCAAGCACCTTGATTTTGTGGCTCTTCTTGACACCAAACAAAATCAGTAACGTGTTGGTAACGTTCCATAATCGTGTCCATTTCTGCATGTGGGAACGGGTATAACTGCTCCACACGTACAATAGCAATGTTGTCTTGCTCAAGCTTACGACGCTCTTGTAATAGTTCGTAGTAAACTTTACCACTACAAAATACTACGCGTTCTACTTTCTCAGGGTTAATATCATCGATTTCGTCGATCATATTATGGAATACACCTTGTGAAAGTTCTTCAAGTGAAGATACCGCAAGTGGGTGACGAAGTAGTGATTTTGGTGTCATTACAATCAATGGACGACGAAGTGGTCTAACTGATTGACGACGAAGCATAGCGTAAACTTGTGCAGGTGTTGAAGGAACACACACTTGCATGTTGTGATCGGCACAAAGCTGTAAAAAACGCTCTAAACGTGCAGAACTATGCTCTGGGCCTTGACCTTCATATCCATGCGGAAGCAAACATGTTAAGCCACATAAACGGCCCCATTTTTGCTCACCAGAGCTTAAGAACTGGTCAAATACGACTTGTGCACCATTTGCGAAGTCACCAAACTGGGCTTCCCAAAGGACTAATGATGTAGGTTCAGCTGTTGCATAACCATATTCAAAAGCAAGTACCGCTTCTTCTGATAAAACAGAATCAAATACTTCAAAAGTACCTTGGTCTTCACTTAAATTTTGAAGAGGGAGGTAAGTTGAACCATCCGACTGGCTATGTACTACAGCATGGCGGTGGAAGAAAGTACCACGCCCTGAGTCTTGGCCAGTTAAACGTATATCTGTGCCTTCAGAGGCAATTGTTGCATAAGCAAGTGTTTCTGCCATACCCCAATCTAGTGGTTTTTCGCCACTTGCCATAAGCTTACGGTCATCGTAAATCTTTTTAACACGAGACTGTGCTTTATATTGCTCAGGGAACTGCGCAACTTGTTCGCCAAGTGCTTTTAGCTTATCTACCGGTACGCTTGCGTCGTACTCAACATTCCACTCATGGCCAACATATTTTGCCCAATCAGATGAGTGCGAAGTTTCTGGCTGAATTTCTTCAACAACACAGTTACCTTCATCTAAACCGTTACGGTATTGATCAGCTAATGCTTTAATTTCACTCTCAGTGAATGAGCCTTCAGACATAAGTTGATCAGCGTAAATTAAACGCGGAACCGCATGCTTTTTAATTTTTTGGTACATAAGAGGCTGTGTTGCATTAGGCTCATCAGCTTCGTTATGACCATGGCGGCGATAACATACTAAATCGATTACTACGTCACGTTTAAACTGGTTTCTAAAATCAAGTGCAAGTTGTGTAACAAATGCAACGGCTTCAGGGTCATCAGAGTTAACGTGGAAGATTGGTGACTGAACCATTTTAGCAATGTCAGTACAGTAATCTGTAGAACGTACGTCGTCTTGTTTTGAGGTTGTAAAACCAACTTGGTTATTTACAACAATACGGATACTACCACCACATGAGAAGGCATTTGTTTGCGACAAGTTAAATGTTTCTTGTACAACACCTTGGCCTGTAATCGCAGAGTCACCGTGGATAGTAATAGGTAATGCTTTGCTACCTGAACTGTCACCTAAACGGTCTAAACGCGCTCTTACCGAGCCCATAACAACAGGGTTAACAATTTCTAGGTGAGAAGGGTTAAACGCAAGTGCCATATGAACATTGCCACCTTTGGTCGCAAAGTCAGATGAATAACCCATATGGTATTTAACGTCACCAGAGCTTAACGTGTCTTTGTGTTTACCAGCAAACTCATCGAATAACTCAGATGGGTTTTTACCTAACACATTAACTAGTACATTTAAGCGACCACGGTGGGCCATACCAATAACTGCTTCTTTTTGCCCGCTTTCGCCAGCACGGTGAATAAGTTCTTTAAGCATAGGAACTAACGCATCACCACCTTCAAGTGAGAAACGCTTAGCACCAGGGAACTTTGCACCTAAATATTTTTCAAGACCATCTGCTGCGGTTAATCCTTTAAGGATACGCAGTTTTTCTTCTTTAGAAAAAGTAGGTCGTGATTGAACAGATTCTAAACGCTGTTGTAACCAACGCTTTTCTTCTGTTGATGTGATGTGCATATACTCAGCACCAATAGAACCACAATAGGTGGTTTTAAGTGCCTGGTATAGTTCACCTAAAGGCATAGTATCGCGGCCTACGGCAAACGATCCTACGTTAAATTCGCGGTCAAAATCAGCTTTAGATAAGTCGTGGTATTCTAGCTCTAAATCTCGAACACGCTCTCGTTGCCAAATGCCTAATGGATCTAGGTTAGCATTTTGGTGTCCTCGAAAGCGGAAAGCATTAATAAGTTGTAGTACTTTAACCTGTTTAAGGTCACCGCCACTACCCTCTGCTACCACTACCTCTCTATGCTTGTTTTTAGCAAGCGCCGCAAACTGTGAACGAACTTCTGAATGCTTTACTTCAACATCCACACCATCTACTTTTGGTAATTGTTCGAACACTTCTCGCCATTCTTCTGGCACAGAAGTCGCATCATCTAAATACGCTTCATAAAGCTCTTCTACATAAGCAACGTTGCCGCCGTTTAAATGTGAAGATTCTAGCCATGCCTTCATCACACCTTCGTGCATTTATAAGCCCTTTTCTTTAGCGCAGAAATTAATAGTTGTCATAACAAGATGGCTAATAAAAATATTAGCCATCTTACGTTACTAAGTGATTAAACCGCGCGGTTTAATAACATAGATTTAATTTGTCCAATTGCTTTGGTCGGGTTAAGACCCTTAGGACAAACGCTAACACAGTTCATGATACTGTGGCAACGGAACACACTGAACGCATCGTCTAAGTCTGCTAAACGTTCTTCAGTTGCCGTATCGCGGCTATCAGCCAAGAAACGGTAAGCATGAAGAAGGCCTGCTGGACCAATGAACTTGTCTGGATTCCACCAGAACGAAGGACACGATGTAGAACAACATGCACATAAAATACACTCGTAAAGTCCATCTAATTTATCACGTTCTTCAATAGATTGAAGACGCTCACCAGCCGCTGGCTGATCGTTAATTAGGTATGGTTTAACTTTTTCGTACTGAGTGTAGAACTGACTCATGTCAATAACAAGGTCACGTACCACAGGTAAGCCAGGTAAAGGACGAATTACAATAGTACCTTTGCCGCCTTTTTGCAGCGTAGATAATGGTGTAATACACGCTAAACCATTTTTACCATTCATGTTAACGCCATCAGAGCCACACACGCCTTCACGACATGAGCGACGGAATGATAATGTTGGATCTTGCTCTTTTAATAATAAAAGTGCATCCAATACCATCATGTCCTGACCTTCCTCTGTTTGCAAAGTATATTCTTGCATACGAGGTGCGTTATCAACATCCGGATTGTAACGATAAACTGAAAATTGTACTTGTGCCATCGTCTCGCTCCTAGTAGGTACGTGCTTTAGGTGGGAACGCTTCACGCGTCTTAGGCGCGTAGTTTACGTCACGCTTGCTCATTTCATCCGTTACCGGATTGAATACTGAGTGACATAACCAGTTTTCGTCATCACGATCTGGGTAGTCAAAGCGAGAGTGTGCACCACGGCTTTCAGTACGGAAGTTTGCAGCTACTGCAGTTGAGTAAGCTGTTTCCATTAAGTTGTCTAGTTCAAGACATTCGATACGCTGCGTGTTGAAGTCTGATGATTTATCATCAAGACGTGCATGCTGCAGACGTTCACGAATTTCTTTAAGCTCTTTAAGACCTGTCGCCATAGACTCACCTTCACGGAATACCGAGAAGTTAAGCTGCATACATTGTTGTAGGTCTTTTTTGATTTGAACTGGGTCTTCACCTTGGCCAGCCGTTGAATTTTCCCAACGGTTAAAGCGTGCAAGAGACGCGTCAATATCAGATGCTGTCGGTGCTTTAGTAATTTCAACTTCGTTTAGGTATTTACCTAGGAAGTTACCCGCAGCACGGCCAAATACAACTAAATCAAGTAATGAGTTACCACCTAGGCGGTTTGCACCATGTACAGATACACAGGCAATTTCACCTACTGCAAATAAGCCTTCTACTACTTTTTCGTTGCCGTTAGCATCGATTTGTAGCGCTTGACCATTTACGTTAGTTGGAACACCACCCATCATGTAGTGACAAGTTGGTATTACTGGAATTGGCTCTTTAGCAGGGTCAACGTGTGCGAAAGTTTTAGCAAGGTCACATACGCCTGGTAGACGTAAGTTAAGCGTTTCTTCACCTAAGTGGTCAAGTTTCAGCTTAAGATGTGGACCCCAAGGACCATCACAGCCACGGCCTTCACGGATTTCAGTCATCATTGAACGTGCTACAACGTCACGAGACGCTAAGTCTTTAGCGTTTGGTGCATAACGTTCCATGAAGCGTTCGCCATCTTTATTTAAAAGATAACCACCTTCACCACGACAACCTTCCGTTACAAGTGTACCAGCGCCTGCAATACCCGTTGGGTGGAATTGCCACATTTCCATATCTTGCATAGCAACGCCTGCACGGGCTGCCATACCAACACCATCACCCGTATTAATGTGAGCATTGGTTGTTGATGCGAAAATACGACCAGCACCGCCGGTTGCAAGTACAACAGCTTTTGATTTGAAGAAAGTAATTTCACCTGTTTCAATCTCAATTGCTGTACAGCCTACTACATCGCCATTGTCGTTTTTAACTAAATCTAGTGCATACCACTCAGAGAATACATTAGTTTGGTTTTTAACGTTTTGTTGGTATAGAAGGTGTAATAAAGCGTGACCAGTACGGTCTGCTGCTGCTGCAGTACGTGCAGCTTGTTCACCACCAAAGTTTTTCGATTGACCACCGAAAGGACGTTGGTAAACACGGCCATTTTCAAAACGAGAAAATGGTAAACCCATGTTTTCTAATTCAGTAATAGCTTCTGGGCCTGTTTGACACATGTATTCGATAGCGTCTTGGTCACCGATAAAATCGGAACCTTTAACGGTATCGTACATATGCCATTCCCAGTTGTCTTCGTGTGAATTACCTAGCGCTACTGTAATACCACCCTGTGCAGATACAGTGTGTGAGCGTGTTGGGAATACTTTAGATATTAATGCACACGTTTTGCCAGATTCGGTAATGGCAAGAGCGGCGCGCATACCAGCACCACCTGCACCAATTACTACGGCGTCAAATTCACGAACAGAATATTTCACTTAAACACCCCATAAAACGATTAGACCAATAGCTACGTAAGCAACGGCCATCAGGTTTAATACAAAGCCTAAAACAGCGCGTAGTTTAGCGTTTTTAACGTAATCCGTTAAAACTTGCCAAAGGCCAATGCGGGTATGAACCATCATGCATACAAGAGTAATAAGTGTAAAACCCTTCATTGCTAGATTAGAGAATAGGCCTGTCCAGGCTTCGAAAGTGACTTCTGGCGTTGCTAAAAAATAGCCGATAATAAAAATCGCGTATGCGGTGATTACTAGTGCCGTGGTACGTAAAGATACGAAATCTTGTACACCATCACGTTTAAGAGTTGCTTGATTTAAGACCATATCCACACCCCTGCCAGTACGGCAAATACAACGCCAAGTGCCATTGCAATTTTAGCGCTAAGGTTACCTGATTCAAGTTCTTCCCAGTGGCCCATATCCATAATGATGTGACGGATACCACCTATAAGGTGATAACCCAATACAGAAAGTGTGCCCCAAGCTATGAATTTGGCAATGAATCCGCTAAACAGACCCTTGACGAATTCAAAACCTTCAGCTGAAGAAAGAGACTCAGACCAAGCCCAAATGACAAACGTTAAAGCAAAAAATAATGCAACACCGGTGACGCGGTGAAAGATTGATGCTTTAGCCGTTGCCGGCATAGATATAGTTGTTAGATCTAGATTTACAGGTCTTTGCTTTTTCACAGTTACTTGCCCATCTTGCTCACATTGGAGCTCATCTACTTGTTTTTCTAAAACCCACCAAAATTTCTGGTGGAACTATCAAAGTAAACGTGTCAATACAGCAAAAGTTCACAAATCTGCAAAAATTACGCTGTAAAAATATGTTTACCTAAATACAAAGCGGTTTGAAACCTCCGATAGTATATATACCCAAAGGTTGTTTTACAATTCTTGTTTAGTTAGAGACGTTTGCGAATTAGCCGATAGTATAATATTTAATTAATACCGAATATTTATTATACATATATGCATAATGTTTATAAAAATTGACTTTAACCCCCTCTTTCACGTTAAAATGCGAAGATGTGCTTAAAACAAGATTTCAGAACTTTAAAAATCTAAAAATCAGAATAGATATCTTAATAGGAGATACATAGATGGCAGATAAAAAAGCCACAGTCCATATTGATGGACTAGATCCAATCGAACTTCCAATTTATCAAGGCACTGCTGGCCAAGATGTGATCGACGTACGTACGTTAGGTTCACACGGTCACTTTACTTATGACCCAGGTTTCATGTCGACTGGCTCTTGTGAATCTGCAATCACCTACATTGATGGTGGTAAAGGTGTATTACTTCACCGTGGTTACCCAATTGAGCAATTAGCTGAAGACTCTAACTACATCGAGCTTTGTTACTTACTATTAAACGGTGAGTTACCAACTAAAGAGCAATACGATGCATTTGCAAAAGAAATCACGCATAACACCATGCTTGATGAGAAAATTGCTAACTTTTTCCAAGGTTTCCGCTTCGATGCTCACCCAATGGCAATGCTATGTGGTGTAGTAGGCGCATTATCTTCTTTTTACCACGAAGATCTTGATATTACTGATGCAAGCCAACGTAAAACAAGCGCTATTAAACTTGTCGCTAAATTACCGACTATTGCAGCTATGGCGTACAAAACAAACATTGGTCAGCCGTTTGTTTACCCACGTAACGATTTAAGCTACGCAGAAAACTTCTTACACATGATGTTCTCTGTACCGGCTGAAGAATACAAAGTTAACCCTGTGACAGCTAAAGCAATGGATAAAATCTTCATGCTTCATGCTGATCATGAGCAAAACGCATCAACGTCAACAGTACGTTTAGCAGGTTCTTCAGGCGCTAACCCATATGCATGTATTGCAGCGGGTATCGCATCTCTTTGGGGCCCTGCTCACGGCGGTGCTAACGAAGCATGTTTAAACATGTTAGAAGAGATTGGTTCTGTTGATCGTATTGATGAGTACGTAGCAAAAGCAAAAGATAAGTCTGATCCGTTCCGTCTTATGGGCTTTGGTCACCGTGTTTACAAAAACTTCGACCCACGCGCTACAGTAATGCGTCAAACGTGTCACGAAGTATTAGAAGAGCTTAACATTCAAGATCCGCTTCTTGATATTGCAATGAAGCTTGAACAAATTGCCCTTGAAGACCCATACTTTGTAGAGAAGAAACTTTACCCTAACGTTGATTTCTACTCAGGTATTATCTTAAAAGCGATTGGTATTCCAACAAGCATGTTCACTGTAATTTTTGCAATGGCACGTACTGTTGGTTGGATCACTCACTGGGATGAGATGCTATCTCAACCTGGTCATAAGATCAGCCGCCCTCGTCAAATGTATACTGGTTACACTCAACGTGACTTCGTATCAACTGACAAGCGCTAAGCTTAGTTAGTTAAAAAAGGCCGCTTTTGCGGCCTTTTTTGTGTGCTTTGCTTGTCAATTTTATGAAACCGATTACAATTCCTGCCTAAATTTATAGATGTTGAATAGCCATGCCTTCTCAAGAGTTTAATATAACAAAAATCCGCAACGACTTCCCTACGTTAAACCAAACCCTTAATGGCAACCCTTTAGTATATTTAGACTCTGGCGCAACCTCGCAAAAACCACAAAGCGTTATTGATGCAACCACTCGTTTTTATAATTTAGGCAACGCAAACGTTCACAGAGGCCGCCATACTTTAAGCGAGCGCGCTACAGAACAATATGAAGCAGCAAGATTAAAAACAGCGGATTACTTTAACGTAAATGCTAAAGAAATCGTCTGGACTAAAAGCGCAACAGAGGCGCTAAATTTACTTGCTCATGGCCTACAAAGGCAAATTACTGGTGAAGATACGGTTTTAATTACACCCCTTGAGCACCACGCTAATATTGTACCTTGGCAAGTATTAACGCAAAATACAGGGGCTACGCTATCTGCACTTCCCCTTGAGCAAAACGCGACGTTTAATATAGCGCGCTGTATAGACATGATCACGCACACTAAAGCAAAGGTGCTGTGTATCAGCCAAGCGTCTAACGCATTAGGTAATATTACCAATTTAGCCCCATTAATAGCTGCAGCGAAAGCAGTCGGCACGTTAGTTGTTGTTGATGGCGCACAAGGAGCCATGCATTTACGCCCTAATTTAAAGCAGCTTGGATGCGATTTTTATGTATTCTCAGCGCATAAAATGCTTGGCCCTACGGGTGTAGGGGGCTTATATGGTCGCTATGAATTACTTAATGCGCTTACCCCGTATCAAACGGGTGGTGAGATGATAGATACTGTAACGCTTGAAAAAAGCACCTACAGAGACGCTCCTGCTAAATTTGAGACCGGCACCCCAAATATAGCCGGCGTCATTGGCTTTAGTGCAGCAATTGATTATTTATCAGCCCTAAACATAGAACAGTTACAGTGCCATGAGCAGGCTATTTTTAACTATGCAGCCACACAGTTGAGTGAAATTGACGGAATTACTATTTATAGCGACCTAAACAACAATATTGGCACCCTTAGTTTTAATTATAAAAGTGAACACCCCTACGATTTGGCAACTTTGCTTGACGGATTTGGTATTGCAGTGCGCAGTGGACACCATTGTACGCAACCATTAATGCACCATTTAGGGGTAAAAGGCACTGTTCGAGCAAGCTTTGCATTTTATAATACCCATCAAGATGTTGATAATTTCATCAATGCCTTGAAAGAATCGATTGAATTATTAGACTAATTTAGGATAACTCATGACAAATACGTTTAAAAACGTAGTAAAACCTATACAGCAGGCGCAATCTTGGCAGCAAAAATATCGCGAAATAATGCTTCTGGGCAAAACACTTCCCGCTTTAGCGGATGTACTTAAAACCGATGACGCACTGGTGCCAGGGTGTGAGAGCAAAGTGTGGATGTTTATGGAGTTTGACGATAGCGAGAATCGTTTAGTGGTTATTGGCGACTCAGACACCCGCATTGTAAAAGGCTTATTAGCGATAATTTTAGCGCTTTATAATGGCTTAACACCTGAAGAGGTCGTGAATATTAATGCGTATGACGAATTTGAAAAGTTAGGCTTAATTAAACACCTTAGTGCATCTCGAGGGAACGGAATTAAAGCTATGGTCGAGGCAATTCAAAGCATGGCAACTAACAAGCTCAATTAAACTATTGAGCTTGTTGTAAACGCTGTTTTTTATCTAAATATTTACGTACCGCTTTAGCCGCTACAAAAAAGCCAAAACTTCCGGTGATCATAGTTACCGAGCCAAACCCGTTATTACAATCCATATTCATTGTACCATCAGCATTTTGTTTAGCATGGCATACACTGCCATCACTGCCTGGGTAAACAAGTTGCTCAGTTGAGTACACACAATCAATATTAAATTTGCGTTTAGGGTTGTTACTAAAATTATATTGTTTGCGTAAAATATAACGCACTTTAGCAAGTAGCGGATCTTGCGTGGTTTTAGCCACATCACCAAATGTTATTTGGCTAGGATCAGTTTGCCCACCCGCGCCGCCAGTAGTAATAATAGGCATTTTATTGCGCTTACAATGAGCAATAAGCGCTGCTTTTTCTTTAACTGCATCAATACAGTCAATGACGTAATCAAAACCTTGAATATGCTCACGAATATTTTCAAGAGTAATAAAGTCATCTATCACAGTTACTTTACACTCTGGGTTTATCAGTTCGCAGCGACTTTTCATTGCATCTACTTTGGCTTGGCCAATACTGCCGCTAAGTGCATGAATTTGCCTATTTACGTTCGTCGCGCAAATATCATCTAAGTCAATTAAAGTGATTTTACCCACGCCTGTACGTGCTAAAGCTTCGGCGGCCCAACTTCCTACACCGCCTATTCCCACTACACAAAAATGGGCTTGTTGTAGCCAGTCAAATTGTTGGTTACCGTATAGGCGTTTGATCCCGCCAAAACGAATATCTGTTACTTTTTCGCTCATTTACCAATCCAGTTGCCACGGCGATTGCCATGCTTGAAATTCTTGATGATTAATTAATTGCTGGTACTCATCACCCGTAGTAGGTAGCAAAGAGCAATTAATTTGCTCCCCATGCCATAAAAAACTTAACGCATAGGCATGAAGATACGCCCGCTCAGCTGCGCTGCCACTATAAAGTGTATCGCCTAAAATTGGCGCCCCTAAACTTTTTAATGCCACTCTAAGTTGGTGGGTTTTACCCGAATACGGCTTTAAAATATACGCCCTAAACCCCGGCTTATAACTAAAAGAATAAAAGCGGGTAATGGCCGGGTTTTGCAGGGTAGGTAAAAGCTTAAACATGCCCCTGCGAGACTTAGCCATATCACCTTTTATCCACCCTTGCTTTTTTTTAGGTTTAGTATTGCTTATTGCTAAGTAAAACTTGTTTATTGCGTGCTCAGTGAAAAGAGACGTAAATTTAGCAGCGGCTTTTTTATTGCGACTAAGAATAATAAGGCCAGATGTCACTTTATCAAGGCGGTGAACAGCAAATAATTTTTCGCCAGTTTGCTGCTCAGCTAATACCACAAACCCTTTTTCACCTTCTGAGTGAAAATTAAGCCCCGCTGGTTTTTCAAATATATAAAAATCAGCGTGGCTAAACACTATGGGTAATTCACTTTTAACCATTATTAGGCTTGCTTAGCTTTTAGGTAGGCAATCACTTTTTCTAAATCCTCGGCCGTATCAACCCCAGCATGTGGCGTTACTTTGGCCTGCTCAATTTTGATAGCGTAACCATGGTACAACACTCTAAGTTGCTCTAGCGACTCAAGTACTTCAAGCGGCGATACACTTAGCTCAATATACTGCTTAATGAAGCCCGCACGATAAGCATATATACCCACATGGCGCTGAAAAGGCGTTATATCTAACACACTGTCGTTATTTAACATTGCGCTTCTGTCAAACGGAATACTGGCCCGCGAAAAGTACAACGCATTTTTATTAATATCACTAACAACCTTCACAGCATTAGGATTAAATACTTCGTCTTGCTCTTCAATGGCTACACTTAATGTTGCCATTGGCGCGCTTGAATTATTTAGTAAAGTGGCAACTTGCGATACGTTTTCGCTGGCAAGTAATGGCTCATCGCCTTGTACATTTACCACCAGGGTTTCTGCGTCTAGCTTAAGTAAGTCAACAACTTCTGCTAAACGTTCAGTACCCGATTGATGATCTTCTCGCGTCATCAGCACATCGTTTGTGAACAATTTAACAGCATCAAAAACTTTTTGATGATCGGTTGCAATAACCACTTTACTTGCACCTGACAAACACGCTTTTTCATACACGTGTTGAATCATAGGTTTACCGCATATGTCAGCTAATGGTTTGCCAGGCAAACGGGTAGACGCGTAACGTGCAGGTATAACAACTACGAATTCCACTTATCAACCTCATCTTGAGATAGCTCACGCGCTTCATTTTCTAAAAGTACCGGTATATCGTCGCGTACTGGGTATGCAAGTTTAGCTGCAGTACTAATAAGTTCTGCATTTTCTTTATCAAAACGAAGCTTTCCTTTACACACAGGACAAGCAATTATTTCAAGTAATTTTGTATCAAAGGCCATTGAGGATCCCTTTTTGTTTTAATAATAAATCTAATTTATGTATTACAGCGTCAGTAGGTTTTGCATTTACGGGTAGGTAGTACCAAGTATCTTTTGCAAAGTCTCTACATTTTACTGCATCTTTTTCTGTCATTAATATGTTGTCATCATTAAATTGAGTAAAATCAGCCATGCTATAAGCATAGTGATCTCGGTAATGATGAGTTGAAAGCAGCTGAATATTTTGACCCTTTAATGAATCTTCAAAACGTTGTGGGTTACCAATGGCACTTACCGCATGGCCTTTTTCAATGGTTTTATTCACAGGGGTATTGTTAGCAACGTGTTTAAGTGCACCAGTTTGCAAAACGTAGCTAAGGGATGCATCTCCCCCGTTTTCAATCACTAAATCAACGCTATTTAATCTGTTTGTGGTTTCACGTAATGGCCCTGCAGGCATAACAAAGCCATTACCAAATCGCCTTTGGCTATCAACAATGCAGCACTCTATATCGCGTGCCATTTTATAATGCTGCATACCATCATCTGAGATTATGACATCCACACAAAATTGCTGCTCTAATAATGTAATGTTGGCTTTTCTATCGGGTCCAACAACAAGCGGACATTTTAAGCGATTAAATAAAAGTATTGGCTCATCACCGGCTT
>NZ_AUTO01000004.1:0-3240 GCF_000498055.1 Pseudoalteromonas sp. TB51 | reverse complement strand
CCACTAGGTTACAAACCTCGCGCCGCGATTTAATCGCCCCTAGATTGAACAAATTTCAATCCGCAAAGATCAACACGCCCTAAAATAACAAAAAAATTAACGTGCCAGTTTTGCCTAATACAGGCTGCTCTACTTTCAAACTAAACTCCAAAAAAACAAAATAACTGACTAATACACAATCTTGCTTATAAATAACGTGGTAAATGCAAAGCACGACTGCACTCATTACCTACTTAATAGACTCCTTTTGTATGCTCCACGTTATAAGTAGATTTTATATACTCTTAGCCCATGTGTATATTGCTCATTTTTTATGTTCGTTTTTTATGGCTGGCTATTACTTTACCAGTAATAGCCAGCGAGTTTAATTTATGCTGTGCGCTTAGGCTTTTGCTTAATAGCGAGTATGGTTTGCTTAGCTTGCAAATACACTTTGTGCACTGCAAAGGTTAATAAGCTCATAAGTACCATTAAGCACAACGTTGGCCAAAGCGACTGGGTATGATAACCAAACACGCCCATAAGCCAGCAAATTAGCACCCATTGAATAATGTAAAGGGCCGTTACATGTTTGCTCGCATATAAAAGGGCACGTGTAATAGGGCCATTAAATTTATTGGCAATGGCATATTCTATTAAGGCTAATGCACATAAATTTAAACCCACTAAATAAATAATACCGCCGCCATTTAAGTGAAAAAAGTTACCAAACTGGCCTTTAAAATCAATAAATAACCACATTGAACCAATCACTAATAATGCGGCCCCTAACTTTGCACACACATTAAATAAATACGCTGCATTATGCTGGCTATTTATATATACACGCCCAAGCACGTAGCCGGTTAATATAGCGCTTATCCACGGAAATACCGGAAAATAAACTTGGTAGTTATTAGCAAAAAACAAATCACTAATATAAGGCGAAAGCGCAAACTGCTGCCCCCTAACAAACTGGCTTACAAGTGCAATAGCCATGGCTAAACATGCAATCCATGTGGTTTTCCAGCGGGCAATATTAAGCGCGCCAAACAGCACTAAGCTCACCCCAGCAAGTTGTAAAATATCACCGGTTAACACCATAAATTGTAACTGCCCAGCACTGAGCGGGCTTTGCCAGCCATACGCATTTATAAATGCCTCGGGCATGGTATTAAATACCTCAATGGGTAGCCAAAACTTTGCCACATTCATTAAATACGCAAGGAGTAAAAGCTGTATACCACGCTTAATTAATAACATGGGGGTTTGCCTGCGCGAAAGCGCCATAGACAGCCCCATTGCCACTAAAAACGAGGCCGTGCCTTTGCCAAGTATATGAATAACAGCGCCAAATAGGCTCTCACTTTGAAGCGTTGTGCTCGAGTACATCCATAGGGTGTGTACCAAAATCATAATAAAAACGCTCGCTCCTCGGGCAAGGTCTATCGTTTTAAGACGTGTATTCATTGGTTTTAATATCCTTTTTAGGGCAGGTTTGGCATTTGCTGTAACCAGCTAAATAATAACGACAGCACGTTAAGCGACCGGCCGTTAATTTAAATGGGGTGTTTAAATTAAAGTGATTGCTGATTAAATTGTGTAGCTGCTGATGGCAATGTGTAGTGTGATCAGCGCTTGCTAAATTTAAGCTATGGGCGCGCTCAAATGCGCTGTTAAGGGTGTCGATTAATAAGCGCCCTTGCTCTTTTTTTCCCAGCGCATAATCGATATTTATCCACTTACCTACACAGCTAATAAACTCAATAAGTGCAGTGTTTTGTTCGGCTTTACTTAATATAGGCGCACCGCTGAGGTTAAACCCTCGGCTATAAGCGCCATTAATTTTAAGCTGTAATTGCATGGGGTTATGTGCATTTTGTTTAGAAGTACGCCAATAACAATAGGCATAAATAGTTTGCCAACAAAGCTGCAAATATAAATGCCGGCTAATAAATTGCCCAGGCGCATGTGGGTAATGCGCCTTGCAATGAATCGCTAATTTGCGCACTAAATCTAAGCTTGGTTGAGCCGCAGTAGCTGGCTCACTTGGGCAAAATAAAAAGTGCGCAAGGGTTACAGGCTTAGCCATACAGCTTTGCCGATACTGGGTTATTTAAACTTCCGGCAAACTGTAAACTGCCTGCTGGGTCGGTTAAATCAACCATTTGTTTATTATTGCCAAGCTGCAAGCGGTTTAAGCAAGAGTGTGCAAATTCATCACTAAAAAAGTCATACTCTTTAAAACGCGCATTTAAGGCAGGGTTAGCCTGTTGATACGCTTTAACACTTTGCGCAACGCCGTGCCAAAAGTCGTGCTCGGTAATGCGCTCTTCTCTTACTAAAATAGCCACTAGGTATCTAAAAAAGCAGTCAAATACATCGGTAAATATGCTCAGTAATTCAAGCTCTTTTGGCATAGTAATATGAATGCGCGAAACCTCATCAGGTAAAGGTTCAGTGCTATTAAGCAGCGCGACTTCTTCGCCTATGTCTTTCATGTAAGCGCCCACAGGGACTGAATTTTTAAGTTTTAAAATAAGGTTTTCGCCGTGCGGCATAAACACTAATTTATGGGCATAAAAACAATGCACTAACGGAATAAGATAGGCGTTAAAATAGTGTTGCAGCCAAGCATGTGTGCTTAAACCACTTTGATCTACTAATGCACCTGCCATACTTTTACCGTTGTTATCTAGGTGCAGTAGTGCGGCCATGGTGGTGAGCTGCTCATTATTTTGTAAGTTATGGTTTGGGTTCTCGCGCCATAAACAGGCAAACATTTTACGGTACGGTGTATCGCCCAACGCGCTTTGCTCAAAGGTATGATGCGCATACCCTAAGGTGGCGTACTCTCTTAGTGCAGTAAAATTGCACGCGCTAAGCGTGGGGTCGTAGTTTACTTTATTAAATACCCAATCATTTATAGCCGGGGTTACCGCCATATAAGCGCGCGAAAGCCCGCGCATAAAACCCATATTTAAAATAGACAGCGCCACTTTTAAATACGGCTTATGCGGGTGTGAGCAGTTATATAACGTGCGAATAGATTGTTGCGCTTGATATAAATCGTCGCCTTCACCTAAATACACTAAGCGGTTATTGGCAAACTCGTTGGCAAACACCACACTTAATTTATGTTGGTATTGCCACGGGTGCGCTGGTATTAATAGGTAGTCGTCGGGGTTTAGGTTTTGCGCTTTTAGCGCTTTGGTAAACGCATCACGGGTGGTTAAATCAAGCTCACCACTGATATGGCTT
>NZ_AUTO01000003.1:0-673 GCF_000498055.1 Pseudoalteromonas sp. TB51 | reverse complement strand
CTTGCGGTCCCATCGGCCACATTGTGCTTAATCGCAGCAACACTCAACGCAAGCAACTCTGTTACATAGCTGTGACGAACTGCGTTCTTCTTTTCAGCTGGGTGTGCCATTAGCCTGCCATCCCATTTTTTACAGCGTAGGCAATTAACGATACAGCCAAACCCGCAGTGCCACCCATGGCAGCTACTTTAACGCGTTGGTTTGTTAGTTTTTCTTCAACCTTCGCTAAGCGGTCATCTTGCTTATTAATGGCTGCAATCTGGCGTTTTTCGCTTTTTTCTATATCAAGCTTTAATCCGTCAGTTATCTCTTTTTGGCGCGCTTCGCTTTTTTCGATGCTTTGATGGATATCGGCTTTAATGTCTTTTAAGTCATTTAAAATAGCCGCCTGACTACCCTGAATTTCACCGATGGCTTGAAATAATAAGTTTTCTTGTTCTTGGTTCATGGGTGGTCCTTACGGGTTAAATACTTTAATGCCCTTCCATGTAGGCGTGCGTACATCAAAATGAAACCAACTCACTTGACCTTCAATGGCAGTGATATAGGGGAATTCTTGCGGGTGGGCTAATACGTAGTTACGTACTTGCTGGGCAGTGTAGTTTTTAAAGCTGCAGTCGAAGGCCTTGCCTAGCTTATGTTGGCTGCGTTTTGCACCCACATTGCAGTCAAG
>NZ_AUTO01000002.1:0-10423 GCF_000498055.1 Pseudoalteromonas sp. TB51 | reverse complement strand
TAGCCACTATTAAATGCTCTTTGTCTTGCCACATTTTGGTACCCGACACAGGGTTTGCAATAATAACGGCTTTGTTTTTAATAACTAGCTCGCCCTTTTTATGTCGCTTTGCTAAATGACGAAGCTGATGCTTATTAAGATTTGCGGTTTCGCGGGTTTCTTTTATTTGCGCGAGCACTTGGTGAACATCGGCGTTTTTATCTTGGCTCAGTAAATACGCTGCCATAACAAATACCGAACGCCCTCTGCCCAGTGCACAGTGAACTACCACGCGGCGGTCTTCTTTAATATGATGATGTATCCAGTTAATGGCTTGGTTTAATTGCGAATGGGTAGGCACACTATGATCAAGCACCGGAATATTTAAATAGCTAATATTTTCTTGTGTAGAGCTCCATTCTAAGCCATCAAACTCACACGTTACATCTAATATTGCCGTTATGCCGTTTTCTTTTAACGTATCAATATCAGAGGGGAACAATCGGCATGCTAAAAATAAATGGTTGTTAATTTTTTGAATGGGAGGGACTTTATCGTGCTTGCGAGAATACGCATTGTAAATTTGAACACCCAGTAAAAAAGGCACAAATGCCCAGCGGATATAAAATGGGATGACACCATTTTCACGCTTTCTAAAAATTTTCGCCAAATTAAAAATGTAAGCACCACTGACAAGAATTAACGACAATGCACTCCAGTAAAATACCACTGCAAAATATACCGAGTTAACCTCCCACCCTATAAATATAAAAATTAACGCTAAAATTAAATAACTCGTTGCAGCCCACATATTTTCTCCTTTATTTTTACTGTTTCGGCACATTTTTTTACAGCTGTGTATAAGTGTAGTAGCAATTTACACGCCAACAAAAGTTGTTTTTTAGGAATAGAAACAACACTAAGTAACTGATATAAAATAAATAAAAGTAGCTAGCTTTAGCTGTATTCGCATATTAGGCGCTTTTTACACAGTAATCGGTCATTTTTTCTCACTACTCAAAGGTAACTGTTTATATTTAAAACTTGTGTCAATGTGTACAGCAGCTAATATAAATGTCAGCTTAAAAGTTTTTGCATCCAATCACTCTTTTCACACGTTTATTGAGAGTGTGTTTATCTTTATTGGTTAAATTTATAACAGCCTGTTTAATCTCTATTTCAAAGCGATTAGGTTGCGCTTAAATAAAACAATTGTTAATTCACGAAGCTCAACACACCTCGGTAATAATAAAAACAACAGGAACCTTATGGAAAACGACAATTTACTTCCCCTTTTGTGTAAAACAGCACAGGGTAACAAAGCCGCGTTTGCTGATTTGTATCAGCAAACAAGCGCAAAGCTTTTTGCGATTAGTTTAAATATGCTTTCAAACCGCGCGCACGCAGAAGAAGTACTGCAAGAGGCATTTATAAAAATTTGGCATAACGCGTCAGAGTACAACTCATCTAAAGGCACAGTTATTAGCTGGATGATAAGCATTGTGAGATACCGCAGCTTAGATGCATTGCGTTATCACAAGGTAAGAAAAGAGCAGGCAATGGGTGATGATGAATACGACGAACAAGCAGTCGATGTTAGTTACGACGAACAAACCAAACTTGTTAATTGTATTGAGCAACTTGATCCCCAACAAAAACAAGCCATTCATTTAGCCTATTACAAAGGGCTAAGCCATGGTGAGTTAGTCAATCACATAGAAACGCCCTTAGGCACAGTTAAAAGCTGGATCAGGCGTGGTTTGCAGCAGTTGCAGAGGTGTTTAACATTATGAATTATAATAAACCAGAATTACTTGATGCTTTAGCAGGGCAGTATGTATTAGGTACTTTAAAAGGCCTGGCACGAAAACGTTTTCAACGCTTAATGCTCAGCTTACCGCAAGCCCGAGAAGCCACTATAATGTGGGAGCAAAATTTAAATGATTTAGCCAGTGCAATTACGCCTCAAACACCCCGCGCGCAAGTGTGGCAGAATATTTTAAATACATTAGAACACACCAACCAACCCGTTAAAACGGTGATCAAACCAGCTACATCGCTATGGCGCAATTGGTCATTTATAGCCACAGCTGCCTGTATTATCTTAGCATTTTTGGTTATTCAGCCCACAACTCAGCCCCAATACAGCCAACAAATTGCTTTAGTACAAAATCAAGATAAGCAATCACTGTGGTTTATTAACGTAGATGAGCAAACATTATCGGTTAAAGCCAGTGATAAACTCGTTGCGCAAACCGATAAAGACTACGAGCTGTGGATGATTTTAAAAGGGCAAGACACGCCAATTTCGTTGGGTCTACTGCCTAAAAACGGTGAAAAACAGTTACTCAAAGGCACGCGCTTTAAGGCACAAGACATTGCCCTACTCGCTGTTAGCTTAGAGCCTTTAGGTGGCTCGCCAAACGGCCTACCAACACAAGTACTGTACACGACAGATTTAGTTATTTTATAACTAAATAAACGCGACTGGTTGGTCAAACTTTGTTTGGCCAACCTTTTTATTTACCTTGGGTAACCATTAATATTTGATTAAACTAAAGTAGGCTTAATCGCAGTGCGATGCTTATCATATTGTGTGCTCAATACCTGCTGCGTTATTTTAATTGCATACACCCCCTGTAATAAGTATAAAACCAAACCGCTTCAGCCTCTTTATCACTCTCTTATCACTTCCTTATCTAAATGCAAAACAGCCTGCTGAAAATTTAATCTTGAACGTTAAACACCCCTTTATTAACAATAATAAAAAAATATTTAACTTTTTTGCATCCATTGTGCTTTTTGCTTCGTTATTAGTTATGACTCCAATCAAAACTAAAGGAAAAAGTCATGAAAGCTTTAACTCCATCTATACTCGCAGTAGTAGTATGCAGTACCTTAGTAAGCACCTCTAGCGAGGCATCAAGTCATCGTGAAGCGCCGAACATTAGCCGCTTCCCAACCTTAGACTCTACCGACTTTTACGTATTTAATAGTTATGAAGCAGGCAGAGACGACTACGTTACATTTATTGCCAACTATATTCCTCTACAAGATGCCTACGGCGGCCCTAACTACTTTGCTATGGACCCAGATGCAACCTACAGTATTCATATTGATAACGACGGTGATGCAGTTGAGGATATTACCTTTGCTTTTAATTTTACCAGTATGCTGCCAAACGATAATCAAGGCGTGCAATTAACCGTTGGCCCAGAAGATAATCAGCGTACTGTATCTGTACCTCTTAAAAACGTTGGTGGTGTAGCAGCAGGTGATGATAGCGCCGCTAATTTTAGCGAGTCATACACACTCAGCATGATAAGCGGTCCACAACGCACGGGTACCAGTACAGCATTAAGTAATACCACCACCAGTTCAACCACGTTTAATAAACCGCTTGATTATATTGGTGACAAAACATTTGGTTCAATGGCTGATTACCAAACCTATGCAGATCAGTTTGTTTATCAAGTTTCGGTACCAGGCTGTGACAGTATGGCCAAAGTATTTGTTGGTCAGCGCAAAGACCCATTTGTCGTTAACTTAGGTAAAACATTCGATTTAGTAAATTACGTTCCCGTTGAAGGTGATAGTGCGCCAGGTGCTGGGGATGGCGGTGGTTTCCCTGGAGGGATTACACAAAGCAGTGAGAATGACGACCTCGTAGATAAAAACGTTACCTCAATTGCAGTTGAAATGCCTAAAAGCTGTATTGTAGGTGAAGGCAACGGCGTAATTGGTTCATGGACAACAGCGAGCCTACCTCAAGCACGCATTTTAAACCCTAACGCTAAATTTGCAGATAACGCGGTAAATGGCGGTGCATTAACGCAGGTTTCACGCTTAGGTAATCCATTAGTTAATGAGCTAGTTATTGGTATTAAAGACAAAGATACCTTCTCAACGGCTCACCCTAAAGACGATGCACAGTTTTTAGATTACGTTTCGCACCCGTCTTTACCAGAGCTGTTAAATATTTTATTTAAAGATGCAGTAAATACCACACTTGGCGCTAATTTAGAAACTCTTGCTCCAACTAACTTTCCACGTACTGATTTAATCACCGCATTTTTAACTGGTTTTGCAGGGGTAAACCAACAAGCCACCGTAACGCCATCAGAAATGCTACGTTTAAATACTGCAATTGCAGCGACAGCACAAACTGATCAGTCTGCATTTGGTGTAGCCGGTGATGATTTAGCAGGTTTTCCAAACGGGCGCCGTCCAGGTGACGATGTCGTTGATATTGCACTTCGCGTGGTAATGGGGCGTTTATGTCACCCTATTCCTGTAAATGGTGAAGACACCGACTTAGGTCTATGTACACCAGAGGATGCTGATGTAGGTACAGTGCCATTCACTGATGGTGCTCCAGTTGATGCGAGCATGATGGATGCCACTTTCCCATACTTAGCCACCCCACTTGCAGGCTCTAAATAAGGAGTAACGTATGCGTAATTTAAACCTTACCCATAGCAGTATATTGTTATGCGCTTTGGCACTAGGCGCGTGTAGCAGTGATGATGATAACAAACAACCCACACCGGTTGTAAATTCTGCGCCCAATGCTAGTGATGCAATGTTAACCACACAAACAGAAGTTGAAATTAACGACATGTTAGTGGCCACCGATGCTGATGGCGATACATTAACATACACATTAACTTCGCAGCCGACATTAGGTAACGCTTTAGTAAATAGCGATGGCAGCTTTACCTATACCCCAAACAAAGAAGCAACCGGTAGCGACAGCTTTATGTTTGGTGTATCAGACGGTGTTAACCAGCAAGTGACTGCAGCGGTAAATATAACCATTGAAGCACTGCAAGTGGACTTTGCACAATTTGCAAGCGATGCATTTAATCAAAGCCCCACTGCGCAACCGCTATCTACCAACGGACGTGTCTTTATCAATACAGACACAGACGTAAGCGGTATTTCATCGGGCGCTTCTGGTAACTAACTCAGTAAGTAAATTAAGCTGATGGCCATGGATGGCTTTTTTAAGAGGATAAAACAATGCGCAGTCATTATAAAAAAATGCTCTTTGTTTTTTGCGCTGCACTGAGTGTAAATAACGTGCTTGCAAAACCAATTACCCCAAAAGATAACGCAATTATTGCCTCAAGCAATGCAACATTAAGTGCTAATTTAACCCTTGAGCAACTCACTGCGCTGGTGCTAAATAGCCAATACATAGGCCAAACAGAGCGTTATCAAGGTGTATTAAAAAAACGCTTAAAAAATCTATATACCGCTTCTGCAACTGCACAAACCGGTTATTTATATGCACGGGTACTTCAAAAGGAGCATGCGTTTTCACGTGCCATAGACGTTGCTAATAACGTATTAAAAATCCAGCCAGATCATGTAAACACCCATTTATTACTCGCTAATATGTTGATGACACAAGGCAAATTTGAACAAGCTAAGCGCCATTGCGTGGCATTAATTGGTAACACCAGCCTATTAACGGCCAGCACGTGTGTGCTAGATGTACAAAGCCAACAGGGCAAACTGAGTGAAAGTTATCACGCGTTAGTTAAGCTTACGCAAAACACAAACAGCAGCTTAGCGACAAAACATGTGCTCAGCGAAATGGCGTTTAGACTCAATAAATTCACCCGTGCGCAGCAGCATATAAATAATATTGATTTAAACACAGCCCCGGTGAGCCTTATTGTGCTGTGGGCCGATATTCAACTGCAGCAAAACAACCCTAAAAAAGTGCTTAATACACTCGGTAAACTTGCCAATAGCCACTCATCGCTTGAAGACGCTATTTTGCTTAAGTTAGCCATAGCTGAAAAACGCAGTAATAAGCACACTAATACGGTGTGGCAACCGCTCATGCAACAGCGCGTAAAATTACGTGAACAACGCCAAGATACCTTCCATGCCAACGACTTAGCTAACTACTATATTCATGTACAAGCAAACCAAGCCAAGGCACAATACTGGGCAAATATAAATTGGCAGCAAGCAAAAATGAGTACAGATAAACACTTACTAAGCCAAGCAGATACGATGGTTAGGGATTCTTTATGAGTAAAATAAACGCGTTATTTGTTTTATTTATAGTTGCGCTATTTGCCAACTTTAACGTGCAAGCACATCAGTTGAGCACAAGCTACATTTCACTGGATAATACCGACAACGAAAAGCAATACACAGGCACATGGCAAATAAATATTAGCGACTTAGAACAACAAGTTGCGCTTGATGTTAACCAAGACACCCAAATAAGCTGGGGCGAATTAAAATCACAAAAGACGGCTATTAATCGCTATGCCAAAAATACTCTATCGGTTTTACAAAATGAGCAAACTTGCCCATTAACAATCACCGATAACTACCAATTAGATAATCATTTTAATGAAGCATATTTAGTGTTACCGCTAGTTTTTAGCTGTAACACTGATGCAGATGTAACGTTAACGTACCGCGCTTTTTTTAACCAAGACGCAAACCACAAAGTTATTGTAAATGTAAATCAGGTTTCGCGGGTTTTCACTATAGATGAGCAACAGCACACTTTTACCACTGGGCAATCAAGTTATTTAACGACTTTTAACCAATATGTTTATCAAGGCGTGTTGCATATTTGGATTGGCATTGACCATATTTTATTTTTAATTGCACTACTTTTAACCTGCGTTTTAACACGCAATGATAGTCACTGGCAGGCAATAGCAAGTAAAAAGCACATTATTAAGCACACTGCGTGGATCGTGACTGCGTTTACCCTTGCGCATTCACTTACCCTTACTGCTACGGCTCTTAATCTTGTTTCGCCAAGTAGCCGCTGGGTAGAGCTAGGTATTGCAATCTCGGTATTATTTGCGGCTTTAAACAATGTATGGCCGGTTATATTACGCCTTGGCTGGCTTACTTTTGCGTTTGGTTTGTTACATGGAATGGGCTTTGCCAGTGTACTGGGTGAGCTTGGGCTCTCGAGCGATTATCAATTGCTCAGCATTTTAGCGTTTAACTTAGGTGTAGAGCTTGGGCAGCTGAGTATATTGTGTATTGCACTGCCGGTGTTACTAACCATGCGCAATAAACCTATTTACATAAAATGGGTGATGCCAATTGGCTCCCTTGCTATCGCTGCAATGGCAATATTGTGGTGCGTAGAGCGCATTTAGCATTAAAAAAGCGAGTCTTTTGACTCGCTTTTTAGTTTTCTATTACTTGGTTTTATCAAACGGCATTAGCAAGGTTTTCATCGCAGGCCTAAGCGCGATTAACACCGTTTCTTCGGTGAGCTCAGGGTAGAGCATCTTACGAAGCAGTAACCCCGCCATCATCGAAAAAATAACGTTAATGCGGCTTTCAAGTTCGTGTTCATCAGTGTCTTTAAGTGCACTACGTTCACTGGTGAGTAGTTGGCGCATGCGCCCCCGTGCTTGAATATCCATATCTCGTAAAAGCGAGGCCACTTTACTATTGCGACCCGCTTCCGCCATCATGTCTAAATCAACCACACAGGCACCGGTATCCATATGCCTTTGTACACCAATGTTTAAGCCATCTATAAGCGCTTGCAGAACATCACCTGGGTGATCTTCAAACTCCTGAAAGATTGAAAACATTTCTTCCATGTCTTTAGCAATAATACTTTCAATTATTGCCTCTTTGCTTTCAAAGTAGTTATATATATGCCCAGCGCTCATGCCTGCAGTACGGGATATTTCGGCCATGCCTGCGCCATGGTATCCCTTGCGTTTAAAACACTCTGAGGCAGCACTCAGCACCTGCTCTCGCCTAGCTTGTGCTAATGCTGGGTCTATATGCCTTTTAGCTTTCGTGCTCATAACCCTACTCCGGTATTAAGCGCAAACTTAATACATCGTAAGCTCATTGCATAGCTTAACTTAACAACACCTTTCATTTTACTGCTCTTGCACAGGTGTTTTAGCTATATTCCAGCCGCCACCTAAAGCTTTATACAAGTTAATTTGGCTGGCAAGGTAAGCCTGCTGACCTGTTATTAACTGCTGTTGAGCCGAGTACCACGTACGCTGTGCATCAAGTACCTGTAGGTAGCTATCAGCCCCTTTTTCGTAACGCATTTTTGATAAATCGTACGTTAGCTGACGCGAACTAATTAACATATCGAGGGCATCAAGTTGCTCTTTGTAGCCTTCTCTATCTGCTAATGCATCGGCGGTTTCACGAAACGCATTTTGAATTTTTTGCTGGTACGTAGCCACCGCAATTTCTTGATCGGCCTTTGCCACATCAAGGTTTGCCTGGTTACGTCCCATAGTAAAAATTGGTAAGTTGATTGACGGTACAAAGCTCCATGTTCCTGAGCCTGAATCAAACAAGCCACTTAAATCGCTAGACGTACTGCCCGCAGTCGCGGTTAAGCTAATGCTTGGGTAAAACGCCGCACGCGCTATACCTATATTCGCGTTAGCGGCTAATAAAGCGTGCTCAGCGGCTTTAATATCAGGGCGCTGCGTTAATAAATCAGAGGGTAAACCAACAGGTACTTCTGGTAAATCCAGTAAATTAGTTAACGAGTTAGTCGGTAATAAATCACTCGATACAGGGCGCCCTACCAGTAAATCTAACGCGCTTTTATCACGTTTTAACAAGCGTTTATATGTTGCTATATCTACTTTTGCAGTGGCAACCGTACTTTTAAGCTGCTCAAGCGTAATTGCCGATGTAGCGCCTAAATCAAAGCTTTTTTGCGTAAGCGAGAGCGACTCCTGCTGCGAGCTTAATGTTTCTTTAGCAAGCTCTAATAGCTGTAAGTCAGTTGCGTAGTTTAACCAAGCATTGGCAAGCTCAGCAATGAGTGAAATTTGCGTGCTGTATTGCGTAAGCTCAGTGTTATAGAGGTTTTGCAGGGCTTGCTCAGACTGGTTACGTACCTTACCCCAAATATCTAATTCATAAGAGGTAATACCGACCGTTGCGCTGTACTGTGAGCTAATACCTGCTTCACCTGTACTGGTTAAATCAGCCGGTAAACGTTGGCGCGTAGCCCCACCATTAAAATCTAATGAAGGGTATAAACCCGAATCTTCAATTTGGTATAAACCGCGTACACGCTGCACATTTAATACTGCTATTTGCATATCTTTATTATGCTCAAGGCTTAAGCTAATCAAGGTTTGCAATTTTTCATCATTAAAAAATTGCTGCCAATGTAACTGTTGCGCTGCTGCTTGCTCAGTGTCAGATACATAAGTATCTGGCACTGGTAAAGCAAGGTCTTTTTGCTCAGGGGCTAGTTGGCAGCCACTTAAAACAACTAATGTAATTGCGCTTAAAGTGAAGCGTTTAATGCTCATTGTGCGCTCTCCTTCTTATCGTCGGTGTTTTTCATTGGAAATACACGACGAACTAAAACAAAGAATAACGGCACAAATACCACCACTAAAATAGAAGAGGCAAGCGTACCACCTATAATCGAAATACCCAGTGCATTTTGCGCTCCTGAACCGGCACTTGAGGCAATAGCAAGCGGTATAACACCACAAATAAAGGCCATTGAGGTCATTAATATTGGACGTAAGCGTAAGCGTACTGCTGCAATAGCCGCATCGACTAACCCTAGGCCTTCTTGCATTTTATGAATCGCAAATTCTACGATTAATATTGCATTTTTAGAGGCTAATCCTATGGTGGTTAATAAACCTACCTGAAGGTAAATATCATTAGATAAACCTGCCATTACCGCGGCAACCGTCGCACCAAATATACCTAATGGCACAATAAGCATAACCGCAAACGGTACAGACCAGCTTTCATAAAGCGCTGCTAAACATAAAAATACAAACAATAGCGATAAACCGTAAAGTAACGGGGCTTGGCCACTGCTAGAGCGCTCTTGAAACGAAATACCCGTCCACTCAGAGGCAATTCCATTAGGAAGTTGTTTAACTAAGCGCTCCATTTCATCCATTGCTTGGCCAGTACTGTAACCTGGTGCAGCAGTACCTTGAATTTCCATTGCTGAAAAGCCGTTATAACGCTCAAGACGTGGTGAACCATAGGTCCAATACGAACTTGCAAAGGCTGAAAATGGCACCATATCGCCGCTGTCATTACGTACATACCACTTGTTTAAATCCTCTGGCACCATACGTCCTTGCGCTTCACCTTGAAGGTAGACCTTTTTAACGCGGCCACGGTCAATAAAGTCATTAACGTAACTACTACCCCACGCAGTTGATAGCGTGCTGTTAATATCTGCCTGAGACACACCCAGTGCTTGTGCTTTAGCAAGGTCAACATCAAGTTGCAGCTCGGGCATATCTTCTTGTCCGTTAGGGCGTACACCCGCCAAAATTGGGCTTTGACTCGCTAAACCAAGTAATTGATTACGCGCTGCTAATAAAGCATCGTGGCCAAGTCCAACCCTGTCTTGTAAGAAAATATTAAAACCATTTGCAGTACCTAGCTCAACAATGGCTGGCGG
>NZ_AUTO01000001.1:0-2407 GCF_000498055.1 Pseudoalteromonas sp. TB51 | reverse complement strand
GCTGTTATATGCCAGCGTTCGTTAAGTACCCCAACAATGGCTTTGGCTATTAAGCTTTTACCAGAGCCCGACTCACCCACCAAGCCATGTACTTCACCTTCTTTTAGGCTAAAGCTGACTCTATCTACAGCGCGAATCACCGTTTCAGAGGTACGCAGCTCTATGGTTAAATTTCTAACGTCGAGTAATTGCATTTAATCAGCCTTACGTGCTTTAAGCACTTTTCGTAGGCCATCACCTACTAAATTGGTAGACAAAACCGCTAAAAATAATAATACACCCGGTAGCGCAACGGTCCAAGGTGCTAAATATATAAGGCCTAAATTCTCAGCCAGTATGGCGCCCCATTCGGTTGTAGGGGGCTGCGCACCAAGTTTTAAAAAGCCTAAGGCAGCAATATCTAAAATAGCAGTAGAAAGCGCGGTGGTAAAAATAACTACAATGTGCTCATAAATATTAGGAAAAATACCCCGCGACAAAATATGCCAGTTAGAGGCACCATCAAGCCTAAAAGCGGTAATGTAGTCTTTGCTTAGCTCATCAACAATTAAATTACGAATAGAGTGAATAAATTGCGGTAATAACGCCAGTATAATGGCCCACACTGTATTCATTAAGCCCGGCCCAAGCACTGCGATAATAATAATCGCTAATAGCAAAGACGGAATAGAGAGCGTGATATCAAGCAAGTGATTTAAAAAGCTTGAGCGCAGGCCGCGGCTAATGCCGGCAAAAGTGCCAACAAGCACACCAATAATGGTAGTAATAAAGGCAGCCACCACCGATAAGCCAAACGTGTAAGTTGCGCCATTCATCAAGCGCGATAGTACATCGCGTCCTAAATCATCGGTGCCTAAAATAAAGCGCACATCGCCCATTTCACGCCATGATGGCGGTATAAGTAAAGCATCGCTATGTTGCTGGTTAACCCCATACGGCGCTAAAAAGGGCGCACTGGCGGCCAATAGCGCAAACGCCATAAAAATCCATAACCCCACCAAGGCGGGGTGATTGTTTTTAAATTTGCGCCAAAAACGCGCCAGCGGCGATTTATTCGACTCTTCAGAAAATAATTTAAACTTTACCATGTGCCTGATTCCGCGAAATTGGGTCGAACAGAGTATATGTAAGCTCGGCAACAATAGTGGCAATAATAACAAACATAGACACCGCCATTAAACCGCCTTGAATAGCAGGGTAGTCTCGTTGGTAAATACTATCGATTAGCCAACGGCCAATACCAGGCCAAGAAAAAATAACTTCGGTTATCATGGCAAGCGTAATAAGCGTACTAAATTGCAGTCCTATTTGTTTTATTACCGGCAATAGCGCATTGCGCAGCGCATGATGCATGATTAATTGGCGGCGATTAAGGCCTTTTGCCCTGGCTGTTTTTATAAAGCTTTGATCCATTACTTTAAGCATAGAGTCGCGGGTAAAGCGCACTAAAACAGTGGTAGGAAACATGGCCAGTACTATGGTTGGCAGTGTTAAGTGATGCAGTGCATCTACAAATGCTTCACCTTTGTAGGGGAAGCCTGCGAGCATAATATCGATTAATATAAACCCGGTATTAGGCGGTATTTCAAATAGTAACCCCATTCTACCCGACATAGGAAACCAGCCCAGTTTGAGCGAAAAAATCATAATAAGTAACAGCGCTAACCAAAAAACCGGAATAGAGTAACCAATCATGGTGGTAGAGCTAATTAATTTATCTGGCCAACGGCGTGTGTACGCTGAGGCCAAAATGCCCGCTGGTACACCTACCACAACCGATACAATAAGCGCATAAACACACAGCTCTAAAGTTGCTGGAATTAAATCTAAAATGTGCTGAAAAACGTTATCTCCCGAGGCAAACGACACGCCCCAGTCACCTTGGAATATACGCCCTAAAAACGCTAAATACTGCATAACGTAGTTGCTGTCATACATGTATTTATCTTCAAGCTCACTGTGCTGAGAAAAATTACCGCTAGGAATACCACTTAAGTTGCTAAGCGGATCCCCTGGGAACAAGTAGCTAAGCGAAAAGGTAAATATGCTTAGCATTAAAATCATGAACAAAAACAAGCCAAGGCGGCGTAATATATAATCAAGTATCATTATTTTTTCCTCGCATTTGCGAGTGAAATCGCCCCAAATGGGCCAAGGGTTATCCCTTCTACATCGGCACTATTTGCTTGAAAACGCATACCATGAGCAATAGGCACTAACGGAAGCTGATCAACAATCAGCGCTTGAACCTGATCGTAATACTGTTTGCGTAAGCTTAAATCGGTGGTGTCGAGCGCTTGGGTAAGCAATAAGTCAAACTGCGGGTTACACCAATTGGCTGGGTTTTTACCGCTAAAAGTGGCAGTGCAGCTTAGCAATGGGCTAAAAAAGTTATCTGGATCGGGGG